>NZ_PPQF01000079.1 GCF_002901865.1 Staphylococcus agnetis | reverse complement strand
AGGAGGCTTGCCAGAGAATTATCATGGACATGATAACAGATAGCAGACCATCATAAGAGGTGTCATACATTGATATGGCGCCTTTTTTGTTGCGTTCGAAGATGGAAAAAATAAGAAAAAGCAAGAGCAAAACAAACAGTCCAAAAAACAGGACTAAAACAACGCAATTAGAATGGAAATAAGAGTCTTGGGAGAGGAAAAATAATAGAAATTACATCGAAAAAAGAAGAATAACGAAAAATCAACAAAGTAATCGACAATACAAAAATTGCAGAGAAGAAACGCAAACTATTCGGTCCAGAATTTCGAACTGAAAATAAACGAAAACAAAGGCAGTCCGGAAATATAGACCGAAGAACAAGTACTATGGGCTATTAGCCCATAGTACTTGTTCTTCGGTCTATATTTCCGGACTGCCTTTGTTTTCGTTTATTTTCAGTTCGAAATTCTGGACC
>NZ_PPQF01000008.1 GCF_002901865.1 Staphylococcus agnetis | reverse complement strand
CTCTAAAGCACTACTTACAAAGTTGCATAATATTACAAATAAAGGGTCGCTCATTTATACTATGATATTGTATAAACATTTACAATAGACTTTATTAGTAATTTTCCATCATATCATTAAAATCACTAATATTAAGTATTTTTAACTATCAACAGATGATATATCATCAACAAATTCTGGTGTCACAAGACTCACATCTAATTTATCTGTAAACAAGCTGTGGTATTTACCTAACATATCCCTTGCTTTTAAACGATCACTTGGCTTGATTGGCACTTCGATAAGCTCTACATGTTCATTATAAACGAGGTTCATACGTCCAGTGTCTGGGTTCTTTTCAAATGAACTTCGTTTTACCACCACTTCTTTTGTTTCAGTCTCATCACCAACTGCCGCATTGGTTAAAAGATGTAATAGCTCTTTAGCAGTTAAAATACTGTCGTCCATTACTTTGTCCTGTTGACTTTTGATGTATTCATCGACCTTTTCATTACGTAATAATCTACTTCCCGTCACATGCGCTGAATTTGGCGCATATCCTGCCTTTATAGCGCTTTGCGTGATGTTTAGTGTCTTAATATACTCATTCACGAAACGGACTTGTCTGGGTGTTAATTCACTCATTCTATCACCTCCATCATTTTATCTAATAATTTTCCAAACAATTGTCTGACTGATTCTGTGGAACACTCTAAGACTTGGCTAATATCTTTGTAACTCCGTCCATGTAATAAGGCATCGAAGATATAGAACTCTTTATCTGATGCCACTTGGTCAACTAACATCTCTAAGTGATTCTTTAGAATGTGATCATCTACATTATCAGTTTCTATCCATTCGTTTGTAACCGTATTGCCAACGTTAAAGAAGTCATCAGTGTTGAAATCATCATCTTTTAGTGTGTCATCATTATCAATTTGTTTATGATAGCGAAATATGAAGTCTTTTATGTGCTGCTTATCCATAGTTACACCACTTTTAACATGGGTTTCTTATGATACTCATTCACACGTTCACGCTTACTATTTTCAATCATCATATCCCTTTGTTTTTGACGCGCTATACGTTGTTTAATGTTGAGGTGGTATAAATCGACCTGTAGTCGTTCAATCACGTTATAGGGCTTATATCGACCATTAGAACGCATGTATCTTACAACTTGTTTCTTTTCTTTTTCAGAATATTGATTAAGGACAGACTTTAATATCTCCATATTACGCATAGAACGTTTTTTATAATTTACTAAGCCAGCTTTCGCCTCAATAATTTTAATAGCCAACTTTTCAATAGGATAAGAGATGGACACAACGCCAAATATTTCATCACACGTTGTCGTAGACGTATTCATATGATACATACTCTCGATTTGATACTCACACATCTGAATTTTCTTGTTAATAAACACTGGGTTAAATTGTGTTAATAGTTGATATTCGGATAGCTTATTGCCATTATTACGATAATATAAAACGTTCTTAGATTTACTCAGTTTCATTTATCCACCCCACTACTTAATAAAGCCAAACCAATTAAGGCTTGGCTTTTGTCTATTTGTTTTTTCTAATATTTACTTCATCAGCTAAATCTGAAATAGTTGGAACATCTCTTACGTTTCTTTTTTCCTCATCGTTCACATCTTCTTTAAGCGCTTCTAAAATTGATAAGCGTTGGTTTTCATCTAATTCAGCATTATTTATTGATTCTAATGTTTTACTAAATTGCATTATTTCTCAACCTCCAATTTTTGGTGCTCATTGAAACGAATTGATTTTGTATTAATAAGAAAGTTATTGAGGTAAAGTACAATCACTTCGCCATATCGTTGTCTAAATAAATCATCTTTTTTCATTTCATTTTGATCTATCAAGGAATCGAACTTAAGCATATCTTTTCGATATTCTTCATTCACATTGTTGATTTTATCAATAACATTATTAAACTGCTCGATTGTATCTTCTAACTCGCGTGCTAAACCTTGTGCTTCATCTTGATATAATTCAGGAATATTCTTCCTATTCAACAATAAGTCTATGAGTTTTTCTCGTTTAATGCTGTTAAATAATTCCTTTTTAGTTTCGAACCTTTTAATATCTTTTGCTTTCTCATCTTCTAATTTAGAAATCTTATTAAACGTCTTATCAGCTTCATTATCGTTGCCAACTTTTATGTACTCTTTATATTTGGAAGATAGATCTTCAATAGTCTTTGTAGTATCTTCAATTTTAGATTCTAAATTATTAATTTCTTCTTTGTAGCCTTTTATTTCATCGGAATATTTTTCAAATAAATGATTTGATTTCATTTATGTTAACCTCTTTCATTTCATAATTATCATGTTACACTTCAATATCTTCTAGGGCTTTTAAACGGTTCTGACTGCCCTCAATTAAACCTTTAATACTTTTGATAGCTTCTACCTTATCGGCTTGTGTTTTGATGATGTAATAGCCCCTAGCGTCTTTTTTATAGCTATATCCGATAGGATAATGATAATTAATGATTAAGCTTGTAATGACTTGTGTTAACCATCTATTGTTAGCCTTATTGACTTCATATCCCAATTGATTAAGCAGCTTTGTTTTAGTAATATATTTATTAGACGTATTTCTTATCACATTGAGTACTTGGCGGTGTTCATTCGGTAAGTTGTACGTCTTTTCTTTCACTTCAAATTCGCTCATTGTCTCACCACACTTCCTATTATTTCCTTACTCTAATTATACCAATTTTACACCTTGAAATCAAACTTATGTTCGCTATAAACCGCATTATATCAGTTGTTTAGCAACATTTCGCATTCCTATTAAAACAATTATAAAAAAGCTTTTTTGTAGTAAAATGTAGTAATTAGTACAGAACTTAAGTTCTCATTTTTTACACGAACAAAATACGAACAACAAAACTTTTGCCCTCTTCAAAAAATAACGAACATTAACATATTTTATCTCTTTCAAATTTCGTATACCTTATTACTTTTATCAATTTCAAAAAACACTTACCTTTAGTTTTCTTTATTGACGAAATTCTTCGTACCTATCTAAAATCGCACTATTTTACAACCTACGGAAAAACTTGAGGCTTTTACTTCTAATTGATTCAATTGCCCCTACCTATCCTTTTTCTCACCATTTTGTAACCTTGGTATAAACTTGGTATTTTTTCAGAAACCTTTGTATAACCTTTGTATAAAACATTGTTTTATTTCTACCTGAAACATTCTATTCCTCGCCCTTTTTAATCTTGTTTACCTTCCTTAAACCTTTCCTATTTCTTTGTTCTCAGAGGCTGCTCATCTTTGGGCTTTAAAAGCTAATACCTTTACATAAACTTATCATTTTCAAAACTATAAAATAGCTTAGTATCAACGTTATATAATTTTTTTAATTCCTCTCGCCTCTCAAATTTAAATTCTTCGCACCTTTGGGAAACCTTTGGGTTTTAAACTGCTATACCTTGCACAAACCTTGCCGTTGTTTTATAAGGAGCCACATAATACACGCGACTCCCTCATAACATTATTTACTCAAACTATAGTAAGACGATTTTAGATCATTCAATTTACGTTCTAACGCTTTGTAATCCTCTTTTGTAGCCTTTTCATCTTGTACAAATTCCGTTACTAATTTAAGCCCCTCAACAAGCTCATGTGCGGGTTCATTTATTCCTGTAGCCAACTGATACAACACTACAATATTGCCTATCACATCAGCATTACTAGATTGAACCCCTTCTAACTCCTCAACATTCACTCCACCTTCCATGTACTCAAACATGTCCGTGTTATTACTTTCGACAAAGGTTTCTAATCCATACATGAAATACTCATCTTCAAATAGACTTTTAGCCATCATATCGCTTATAGAAAGCGTTGTACCGTCATGTAGTTCATATCCTGTATAATGCCCCTCTATACTTCTTATAAGCCCCTCTGTATGCTTAGGAGATGCTAATTTAAACGATTGTCTTACTTTGCAATCTTTAATGTATACATGACCAAACAATTTACCTCTCATAACGATATAAACTACATCAAAAGGATCGTTGTAAATTTTAAAAGCGAAATTGTTATCTCTACTACTTTCTAATAAACCTGTATAGTACCTTAATAACGTACCTGCTCGTGTTTCAAATTGATTTGCGATAATTTCTATGTTCATATCATATAACCTGCCTTTTAATCATTAAGTTTTCTTTTGCGTCACCAATACAACCATAACTTTCAAATCCAAACTTTTTAAAATAATAGGTATTACTTTGATTTTCCGTCCACAAGCAAACGTCACATTGTATTTCATCAGCTATCGTTAAAACTTCTTCTAACAACATCTTCCCATAGCCTTTTTTAAGAGAATTTAAATTATCTATTTCGACCATCCAATTACTCTTAAAATGTTGTTTAAATTTGATATTAGGCTTCCTGATGTTAAATTTAATCATTCCTTTAAAATCTTTAGTGAATAGTAAAAAATTTCCACTGTCACAATATAAATAGTATTTCTTATGAAGTTGAACAACCTTTTTTACAAACGTCAATTGTGGTTCAGAAGGTGCAAGAAATACACTTAAACAAGCACCTTTTATCACTTCATCTTGATTCGATTTAACATGTTTTCTAAATGCTGAACTGTTACTTAATGCTTTAAAAAGTTGATGACCTTGTTCTGTAATTGTTGTCATTTTTGACCTCCATATTTTATAAGTGGGAACTAGTACCCGTTGAGTTCCCAAATCCAAACACTTACCGGGAACTAGTTGAACCCTTGATACATAAGCTTTAAATAAACTTAGTTCCCGTTGTGCCCGCTAAAAGTTTTCCGTCATATAGTTTAAAAAACCAAATATCCTTTGTTTTTTCAAACAATAAATAAGATTATTATCTAGTGGGAACTTCGGGAACTATAAACATTAATTGCTTGTAGTTATAGTGATTCCAGAGTTCCCGACTGCACATTTTTAACGGGAACATCACGGGAACTTTGGGAACCAGTTAATAATCTGAATAAGGATGATTTGAATTCGAAAAATCAAAACCCAACTCTTCAAGTATTTCTTTTTTTATAGCAAATCCTCTGTTTTTAACATTTTTATAACTGACCTTTTTTTGCAAACGATCTTTCTCGCCTTTAATTAAATAACCTTTTTTATCCCATTGTCCTGTAATAGTCTGCATTTCATGACCTAATTTATCGTGTACAGTCTCACCTAATATGCACAAGAAGTCACGCTTATATATAGCTTTGAGGTCACCATGTTTAACTTGGTCATAACCTTCACCAGCAATGTTATTTCTATTCGCATCCAAATACTGCAATATTTCTTCCAGTAGCTGCTTGGGTTTGTCTATAGTTTTATTATTTTCAACCATACTCTTATAGGCTTGGTCGATTATTTTAAAGTGATCATGTTCAAAACCGTCAATGTCATTAAGTATTTCGCCAGTAATTTGTAATAAGGCAAAAGCTCGTCCTAAACGTTTCATGATTTCATTAGTCCCTTTTTCATTGAAATACTGCAGTGAACTTTCAAACGCCTTTTTATAAGACTCTTTTTTGAGTTCATATTGTTTTATAAACGTCATACCTAATGTGCCATAGTTTTCTCTAAAAGCTTTATCTAGGGCTATAAAATCAAAATCGTCTGGGTAAGGCTGGTCTTGCAATGTAATGACACGAGCTGACACACCAGCTTTTTCATCTGCCATATTCGCTATAGATGCTTCACCTGTTGACAATAAGATATTTCGCCATTCTTTCTTTTCGTTTATGGTTAAATTCTTATTACTGCGTCCTTTGCTTTCACCACTTGAGAAATTATAAACAGTATCAGTCACCATATAAGGAGATGTATTTCGTGTATCATCTTTAAACACTGGAAATGAATTCAAAAATGATGCCATTGCCTCAATACTATTTTTTGTAGAACCCCATGAAGTGACAAGTTCACTTGTCCCCCAAACACTTGATACTAAATTCAACGTAAAAGTCTTACCTGTAGAAGTACTCCCAGATATTTCTACTATGAACGGAGGTAATCCAAATTCACGTAATAAAACGGATCCTAATGACGCATATAACATCACCATAACCATTGGTAAATCTTTAATTTTCTGAAATACTTTTTCAGAATAATCTTGTAGAGTCCCTTTACTAGAAAACGAATTAATCAACTTTTGAAATCCTTTATCGTTATTAAATAATTTCACATTGCTGTTTTTCATTTCCTCTTGATAAGGATAAATAAAATATTGCTTAACATGGCCTAGTCGTGTCGCTACTTTAACATTAATTGGAGGGTTATAACGCTTAACTTTATTGATATAATCTATAAGTTTAATTGAAGTCGAAGATGTCACATCGAGCTTTCTATTAACCAACTTTAACAGTTGACGGTGATCTGATATTTCTTCAGCACTAACACTTAAATTTACTGGATATTTGTTATCGTAAAATTTCATATTAAAACTAACTTCATTACTTTCGATATCTTCAAATCGTTCAGTAATCATTGGTATTGTACTTGTAATAAAGACTTTTTTGTCAGGTTCTCCCTCTTTTTTGCTTGGAATAATCTGATACAATGCCACACCATATTGATGATGTTCAACTTCATATCCTTTAGGTATGATTTCTTGAGATATTTCATCACTTTTTTCAAGTGCTTCAATATCTTTAAAGACGTCATTTTTAGTTACTTCCATATGAGACCCCTTTCTACATGTTATGGTGCTTTTTTAAAATCGATTTAAACGTTTTATTGACTTCACTTTGTTTTATAGGGGGATTACAGGTCATCGCCCAAGCACTCACAAGGCCATACGCTAAATTTGCGTCAACATAACGTCGTAATAAATGACCTATAATTGATGCTAGAGACTGGTTCCGATAGCCTTCACCTACACCCCATGCAATATCACGCCAATATTCTGAACCTCGTTTGTTATATACAACATTGATGTTCTGAGATTCGGCCTCAGTTGCAGCGAGAGGGTATTTCGCAAGACAACTGTCCAATTGTTCACGTGTGATAAATGGTGCGTCATTGATATACCAGTGAAATGGCGCATCTTTGCTACTAATTACGGGTAATGCCGATAATTGGATAGGGTCTAAGCATGATTCATCAATCACTTCCCCGATATACCTCGATAATGCCCCAGCATACTTTGTATACTCATCAGGCTCTAAGATATCGTCTACAGGAATAAGCAAACGAAATCTTGGGCGTAATGACTGATCATTTTCATCATGAACATCACGATGTCTATATGTGCTATATATGAAGTAAGCAAAGTGTCTCATCTTGTTTTTGACGTTATCGAGAAATCGGTTCATATCGTCGATATCATCATAATCCAATGAAAACACTTGTCGATACATCACATTTTCTTTTAAACGACGGTGTGATATACCTTCACTGTCAGCAACATCACCGTATATGGCTATCTTATTAGCGTATTTATCATGGCTGACAACTGGACGAGTTAAAAACTCGCACCAGTCAGACCACATAATATTTTTTGCATTTTCTGTTCCTTTAGATGTTAAACTTTGATATAATAAAATCATAAGTTCATCATCGTGTTTTAAATCAAACATGGTATTTATAACTCCTTTCAATAGTGTTTAGTCACTAAACGCTTTTGTGTTATTATTTCTATGCGTTATCAGTTCTGTCGCCAAACTTCGCTGATGACGCTTTTTCTATTTGTTCAATCTCTTTAATAAGATCATCAAATCTTTTCATATAAACCATCAATAAATCTAAAATATGATTATTATGAATGCGATGCTCTTTATACTTAAACCCGTATTCTTTTAAGTCTGAATGAGATGAAATATCATCCAGTACATAATTCCCATCTACAAACCATGTGTGTACTGTTGTAATGTCATCTAGTTTCTCTTTTACAATTTCAATTTCACTAATGATGTTTTTTAACTCCCAATTCATTACTCTTTCTCCCCTTCAAAATCAATATTATTTTCAATCATTTCCATAACTACCTCACAAACAAATTGTAAATGTTGCTCTCTGTTGTACACTTCAATCCATTCTTTACCGTCTTGAGAAACTTTGTGTTCAAATTCTGAACGAGGATCATTAACAGTTGATTCTAGAATTTCATAAATCTCTTTAAATAAATTATTTTCCATACTTGAATACCTCCATATTTTTTAGTCCTTCAATTCCTAGCAAAGTCAACACACAGTAAAAATATGCTGCTATTGCTAAATGAAAATCCAATGTGCTTAGTAAAAAGTAAGCGAGTAATACCATCAATAAAATATTCTTCATATTAACCTCCATAATAGGTTTGATTTCTCACGCGTTGCAGGCGTTTCAATTCTTCATTTGTTCAATTACATCTTCAATGTCATGACGGTCATAGCGAATAGTTTTACCGATTTTAACTTTCCGTAAGCCATTCATTTCCCATTCAGTTATAACTTTATGAGTCACGTTGTACTCTTCCATAACTTCTTTTTGAATGAGATATCGCTTACGTGATTGCTTAACTTTTTCCAAAGCTAATTTTTCAGCGATATTAACTATGCTATTGACTAACTGCTGACTAGCTTGATCACTTAGAAATGGTTGCATTATAATCACCTAACTTTTTATCTCATTTTGAGATATTATCAATTAAATAAAAAAGACTTCTTTATTTATATTAAGATACTCTGAAATTATTTTAATTTCATAATCATGAAATGAATAAATGCCTTTTTCTTTTAACTCGTATTGTCTTCTATCTATTCCTATTAACTGAGCCATATATGTAGTAGACAATTCTCTTTTCAATCTTTCTTCCCTCAACTTTTGTTTAGGCTTTATATATTTTTGTTTTAGTTCATTCTTTTTGGTAACCATTTTCTCACCTCCTGAACAGATTATCTCATAATGAGATATTTTAATCAACAAAAAATATTGCAAATTGAGATATTTTTCTTAATGTGTTATTATTTGGGAGAATGGAGGCGATTTAATATGTCAGAATTACCCACACATTACGGAACTATTATTAAAAAATTAAGAAAATATATGAAGTTAACTCAAGTCGAGATGAGTAGACTAACCGGATTTAGCCAAAACACCATATCAAATCATGAAAACGGCAAAAGAAATATAGGCGTTAATGAAATTGAAAATTACAGTAAAGGATTAGGTATACCAAGTTACGTTATACATCGGATATCTGATGAACTTAAAGAAAAAGGTTATAGTCCTACCTTAAATGATTTTTCTAAGTTCGATAAAATTTATAATTATGTCAAAAAAGCTTACTATAACGAAAGTGATATATACTTTTCGTCCTACGATTTATATGATGAAACTATAAAAATATTAGAATTATTAAATGAGTCAAAAATTGATATTAGCAGAATAAGTTACGAATACGTTTTAGACTTATATAAACAAATTTTGTCAGGTGGTTTAAATACTTCAATAGCAAATTATGAAACTTTGGCAAAAAGGAAGAGATTAAACGAGCAAGAGGGTATAGTTACATTCGAAGAAATAACTGAATTCCACGAGAAATATATATCATTAATGTTTAAAAATTTAGATAGTCACGAGGATAGAAAAAAAGCATTAAAAGAAATAGAATCACTAAAGAAAGAAGCTATAAATTTAGGTGAAAGGTTACAGCTTGTTCCTAACTATCATTATGATGCTATTAAGGGAGAACCAATGTATAAAACGTACTTAAATGTATATCCAGATAGATTAGAAGATCATAAGAATTTTATTCTTGAAAAAGAAAATAATTAATCATCACGCCACAAGGTAGCCATTCCTTAACGGCGTGTCAATCCAATCTCACGCGTTGCAGGCAAATAGAAAGGATTGATTTATATGATTAAGAAATACAAGAAGAAAGACGGTTCTACTGCCTATATGTTTGTTGCATATTTAGGGACTGATCCAATTACGGGTAAACAAAAGAGAACTACTAGACGAGGCTTTAAGACTGAAAGAGAAGCTAAAATTGCAGAGGCAAAACTTCAAACAGAGGTAAGCCAAAACGGCTTTCTAAACAACGATATAACGACGTTTAAAGAAGTATATGAGCTATGGCTTGAACAGTATCAAAACACCGTAAGAGAAAGTACATATCAACGTGTTTTAACTTTATTTGATACAGCTATATTAGAACATTTCAAAGATATACCTATTAAGAAAATAACCGTGCCATACTGCCAAAAAGTTATTAATAAATGGAACAAAAAGTACTCTGATATTAAAGCTATACGAATATACACATCTAATGTGTTTAAATATGCCGTAAGCCTTAAGATAATCGCTGATAATCCATTTACACATACAAAAGCACCTAGAAAAAAAGAAACGCAACAAGACGCGTCTATGAAGTATTATTCAAGTGATGAATTGAAACAGTTTTTAACTTTTGTTGAAGATGACCCATTATATTATGCTATTTTTCGAACATTAGCTTTTACTGGCTTTAGACGTGGGGAATTAATGGCTTTAACATGGAACGATATTGACTTTACTAAACAAACCATATCTATCAATAAAACTTGTGCAAGAGGGTCAAATTATAAACTGGTAATACAAGAACCTAAAACTAAATCATCTTATAGAACAATAAGTATTGATGATAAAACTGCAAGTGTATTGAAATCATGGCGCACTTATCAAAGAGTGGAGTCTCTTAAATATGGTCACAATACCTCTGATAAACATCAACATGTTTTTACTACTATACGTGATAATAAACCGCTATACCCCGAGCATTGCAATAAAGCATTAGACTTAATTTGTGAGAAGAATAATTTTAAGAGGATTAAAGTTCATGGGTTTAGACACACTCATTGTTCTCTTTTATTTGAGGCTGGTCTATCTATTCAAGAAGTACAAGATAGATTAGGTCACGGAGACATTAAAACAACTATGGATATTTACGCTCACGTAACTGAAAAACAACGTGATCAAGTGGCTGAAAAATTCGCAAAATACATCAATTTTTAAGCATAACGTATTCAAAACGTATTCAACGCAAAATAAAAGAGGCTAGAAACCGCATAATAACGGTAATTCTAGCCTATCATTTACTATATATAATTATTCCCACTCGATTGTGCTTGGGGGTTTTGAAGTGATGTCATAGACCACACGGTTAACGTGATCCACTTCGTTTACGATACGTGTTGAGATTTTTTGTAAGACTTCCCAATCGATACGTGCGAAGTCACTTGTCATACCGTCAATTGACGTTACGGCACGTACACCGACTGTATAGTCATACGTACGGTAGTCTCCCATTACACCTACTGAACGGATATCTGGTAATACTGTGAAGTATTGCCAAATGTCACGCTCTAAGCCTTCTTCACGAATGACTTGGCGTAAAATCGCATCGGATTCACGAACGATTTCTAATTTTTCTTCTGTAATTTCACCAAGGACACGGATACCTAATCCTGGACCTGGGAATGGTTGTCTCCAAACGAGGTGTTCTGGAATACCTAATTCGATACCTAATGCACGTACTTCGTCTTTAAATAACGTGTTGATTGGTTCGATTAATTCGAATTCCATGTCTTCTGGTAAGCCACCTACGTTATGATGAGATTTGATTGTTTGTGCTGTTTTTGTACCTGATTCGATGACGTCTGTATAAAGTGTACCTTGTGCTAAGAAGTCTACACCTTTTAATTTTGATGCTTCATCATCAAAGACGTACACGAATTCGTTACCGATAATTTTACGTTTTTGTTCAGGATCTGATACGCCTGCAAGTTTAGACATGAAACGGTCTTGTGCGTTCACACGAATGATGTTCATGTTGAAGCCTTCACCGAATTGTTCCATTACCATGTCGCCTTCACCTTTACGTAAAAGACCGTGGTCAACGAAGATACATGTTAATTGATCGCCAATCGCTTTGTGTAATAATACCGCAACTACAGAGGAGTCTACCCCACCGCTCATTGCGCAAAGCACGCGACGGTCGCCCACTTTTTCACGGATTTTTTCTACTTCGATTTCAATGAAGTTTTCCATCGTCCACTCGCCTGTACAGTTACATACACGACGTACAAAGTTACGTAATAAGTCATTACCAAATTCTGTATGACGCACTTCTGGGTGGAATTGTACCCCATAAATACGACGTGATTTGTCTTCGATAGCCGCATATTGTGTGCTTGGACTGTCTGCAATGACTTCAAAGCCTTCTGGAATTTCGATAACTTTATCAGAGTGGCTCATCCAAACCGTTTGTTCTTCTGGTAAACCGAAGAATAACTCGTCTGATTTTGCGTTGATTGTCGCTTTTCCGTATTCACGTTCGTTCGCGCGCTCAACTTTACCACCTAATAATTTTGTCGTTAATTGCATACCGTAACAAATACCTAAAACAGGAATGCCTAAGTTGTAGATTTCTGTATCAATTGTGAACGCGTCATCTGCATACACAGAGTTCGGTCCACCTGAAAGAATAATCCCTTTTGGATTCATTTTTTTAATTTCTTCAATAGAAATTTCATGGTCGTGTAATTCACTATACACACCCATTTCACGAATGCGTCGTGTAATCAGTTGGTTATACTGACTTCCGAAGTCTAGGACAAGAATCAGTTCTTGTTCTTTTGCCATTTCCATAATGTGTGTACTCCTTTATCCCTTAGAATGAGTAGTTTGGTGATTCTTTTGTGATTTGAACATCATGTGGGTGGCTTTCTGCTAGACCTGCAGCACTCATTTTAGTAAATTGTGCTTCTTCACGTAACGCTTCTAAGTCTTTTGAGCCAGTATAACCCATACCGCTCTTCACGCCACCAATTAATTGATAAATTGTATCTTGTAATGGTCCTTTATAGTCGATACGCCCTTCAACACCTTCTGGAACGTATTTCTTAGGTGTTTTATCTTCTTGGAAGTAACGGTCGTTTGAACCACTTTCCATCGCACCTAATGAACCCATACCGCGGTACACTTTGTATTGACGTCCTTGGAACATTTCAACTAAACCTGGGCTTTCTTCAGTACCCGCAAGTAAGCTACCAAGCATAACCGCATGACCACCTGCCGCAAGTGCTTTCACGATGTCACCAGAGAATTTGATACCGCCATCAGCGATGATTGTTTTTCCGTGGTTTTTCGCTTCAGTTGCACAGTCGTAAATTGCTGTAATTTGAGGTACACCTACACCTGCTACAACACGTGTTGTACAAATTGAACCTGGTCCGATACCCACTTTCACAACATCTGCCCCTGCTTCAAACAATGCTTTTGTCGCAGCTGCTGTCGCAACGTTACCTGCAATCACCGTTACTTCAGGATATGTTGCTTTGATTTCTTTCACTTGATTGATAACACCTTGTGAATGACCGTGTGCCGTATCAATCACTAATGCGTCAACACCCGCTTCTACAAGTTTTTCAGCACGAATGCTTGTATCTTTAGCGATACCAATCGCCGCTGCTACGATAAGACGACCGTGGCTGTCTTTTGCCGCATATGGATATTCGTTCACTTTCTCGATATCTTTAATCGTGATGAGGCCTTGTAAAATACCATCTTCTACTAATGGAAGTTTTTCAATTTTGTGGTCTTGTAAAATCTTCTCTGCTTCTTCAAGTGTTGTACCTACTGGTGCTGTCACTAAGTCTTCTTTAGTCATAACATCAGAAATTTTGATTGAGAAGTCTTCAATAAATCTTAAATCACGATTTGTTAAAATGCCGACAAGTTTGCGTGATTCTCTATTGTTTACAATTGGCACACCTGAAATACGATATTTCCCCATTAATGCTTCAGCTTCATATACGCTTTCTTCTGGTGTTAAATAAAATGGGTCTGTAATAACGCCATTTTCAGAACGTTTAACTTTTTGAACTTCATCTGCTTGGCGTTCGATGCTCATATTTTTATGAATGACACCTAAACCACCTTGACGTGCCATCGCAATCGCCATTTTTGATTCTGTAACAGTATCCATACCTGCTGATACGATTGGAATATTTAATTGAATACGTTCTGAAAGTTTAACGCTTAAATCTACTTCTTTCGGTAATACATTTGATTCTGCTGGAATTAGTAATACATCATCAAACGTTAGTGCTTCTTTAACAAACTTGTTTTCCCACATTTTTCGTATAGCCTCCATTCAAATTGATAGTTATATTATTTCACATTTTCTTCGTTTTGTTGATAGTTTAGACCATTAAAAAATAAATTCAATATAATCGCTGAAATTGTTCCTAAAACGATACCATTTTGAGTAAACCATGTAAATTGATCACCGAGCGCTTTAAATGCTTCTGGAACAGCAGTAATCCCCGCACCTAAACCGACTGAAATCGCGATGATTAACAAATTATTTTGGTTTTTGAAGTTAATGTCACCAAGAATGCGGACACCATAAGCCATCACCATACCAAACATCGCTAACATCGCACCACCTAAAACAGACAATGGGATGATGTTCGCTAAAGCGCCAATTTTAGGAATACATCCACAAATGATAAGCATGATCACCATGCCGTAAATGACATCGTTTTTCTTAGCGCCAGATAAGGACACAAGCCCTACGTTTTGAGAATACGCGGTATAAGGAAAGGCATTAAAAATGGCACCTAACGTAATCGCAATTCCTTCAGCCATATAGCCTTTTCTAAAATCTTTACGTTCTAATTGACGTCCTGTAATTTGACTTAACGCATGATACACACCCGTTGACTCGATTAAACTGATGAGCGCGACGATAAAGAAAACGACAATCGCACCAAAGTCAAAAGCGAATCCGTAGAATCGGAATGGACGTGGTAACTCAAACCAATGGGCTTGACCCACTTGGGCGATATCCACAAGTCCTAAGAAACTTGCGATTACTGTCCCACTCACTAATCCTAATAAAATGGCAATAGATTTAATAAAACCTGTCGCAAAACGTTGAATGACTAAAATGATGATGAGTGTCGCAAAACCAAGTAAAATATGCTTCGGCGAACCGTAATCTTTGGCACCTTGCCCACCAGCAATATAATTCATTGCGACTGGCATTAACGTAATACCGATAATGGTTACGACACTTCCCGTCACAACTGGTGGAAAAAGACGCACAAGATAAGCGAAAAATGGTGCGATGATAATGACCAAAATCCCTGATGCGAAAAGTGAACCGTACAAGACGTCTACCCCTTTAGACTGCCCAATCATAATCATTGGCGCAACAGCAGTAAACGTACATCCTAACACGACCGGGAGTCCAATTCCGACACCGCGGTACACTTGTAAAAACGTCGCAACACCACACATAAAAATATCGACAGTAACAAGAAATGCGATTTGTTCAGGGGTGAATTTTAAACTTGTTCCTACAATAATAGGTACAAGAATGGCACCCGCATACATAGCTAAGAGATGTTGTAAACTTAATAGAAATCTTTTCATTATGCTTGATCTCCAACTAATGTAATTTTGTTACCTTTAAGAGAGGCAATTTGACACAGTGACGATACATTGAGTCCTGCTTCTTCAAGACGTGTGCGCCCTTGTTGGAAGCTTTTTTCTACTAATATCCCAACTCCTACAGTTGTCGCGTTCGCTTGTTGTACGAGACGGTGTAGCCCAAGTGCCGCTTCGCCATTCGCTAAAAAGTCATCGATAATGAATACGCGGTCATCAGGTGATAAAAATTCTTCTGAAATGATAACGGTACTCGTTTTATTTTTCGTAAATGAGTGCACATCTGTTTGATAGAAACCTTTATTCAATGTGCTCGGTTTTGCTTTTTTCGCAAAGAGACAAGGGACATCAAAATGTAAAGCTGCCATAATGGCCGGGGCAATACCTGAGGCTTCAATCGTTAAGATTTTTGTGACGTTTTCATGCGCAAATTGTTCATGAAAGACTTTTCCTATCTCGTGCATCAGTTCAGCATCAATTTGATGATTTAAAAAACCATCCACTTTTAAGATCTTTTCATCAATGACAACGCCATCTTCAATGACTTTGTTTTTTAACCTTTCCACTTCGGTTCCTCCTCAATTTTGGTCAAGATAATAAAAAAGCCCAAAACTTCAGAATATAGTTTTAGGAACGAGTAAGTGAAATACAGTTGTAAGTGTGACACGTTTTATAATCCCTTTTCATTCAACATAATAATCGTACCGTTCAATTTGATACGCGGGTCATAGACATGAAATGGGTGAGACATAAAAGGTATCACTAAAAATATCATTAAAATCATGATGCACATGACAAAATGATACAAAGCATTACATTGATTTTCATTTACTCATAGTCACATTGTTTAAGGCAACGTGGTAGAAACTTCCAAAGCCATATTCTTCAGATTATATGAGTGCGTATAAATTATTTAATGATAATAGCAAATTTGAAGTTAATACGCAATACCGTCGCGTCAAATCAATTATTTTCAGAAATTTATGTAAATTAATTTCAGAATCCCCTTCCTTAAGGGCATCATAATAATGGAAGCGCAATCATAAATTTGTTAATTAAATGCCGTAAATTTGTTATGATTGTCTTATAGGTATCAAACGGTTATTTGCGATGTAACATGGGTAAAACTAATATGAATATTAAAAACGGAGGCGTCGATTATGGCAGATTTTAAAGTAGCACGCACAGAAGAAGATGCAATTGAAGTCGTAGATTCTTTTTTACGAAACGGATATAAAGAATCTGAAATTGTAGTAATTAGTAAAGAGAAACTCAAAACTGATCGTTTCAACGATTGTCAAATTCAGCATAAGTCTACAAATGGTACAGTCAGCGACAAATTTATGCGTATGTTTATTGGGGAGGATGCTGAAGGTGCCGCTTTAAGTCGTTATAACTTCGGTGAAGAACAAACTGAAGATTTAAAACAAGACTTAAACAACAATAAAATTGTAGTCGTTGTTCAAAAAGATACAACGAAACACGGTGAAGTAACACAAAATAACGCAGCCTATATTGAACCTTCAACGGATACACATAAGCCGTCTGAACATAAAGGCGATATCGAGTGAAATTCAAATCATTCATAATGATGAATTTTTGGGGCTAGGACATTGTAAAATGTTCTAGTCCTTTTTACATGAAAGCGCCAGTCTACCACGCCTGTTTTTAACTATCTGTGCTATACTGTTATCAATCAAGAGAGGTGAACGCAATGAAATTTGTACAAATAAAATCTACCCAAGATCAATGGTATGAACCCGCACTCGATTTTTATATGGATAAATTAGATCCCCTCGTAACAGAAGACGAATCTGTCTTTGTGCAATCTTTAAAAACTGAAAAAACACACAATGATTACGTTTTTTTAGTCGGCATTGAAGACAATCGTGTGGTGAGTTTTGCGACAGCACATTATGAAGCAACAACAAACACAGGCTTCATTGTCTATTTAATCGCAGAACCTGGTGCACAACAGGAAACGTATTTAGCTATGATGCTAGAAGAAGTGGAAAAAGGCATTAATCGATTATCTAATCAATTGCACGGGAGAGATGTGAACTTCTTTATGTTTGAATCAACGCTTGAAAATCCAGATGTTGATGCTGAAACAGCAGAAGACATCGCGTTTCGACGTCATTTCTTAACACATCATGGTTATGAAAAACAAACGCAAATCCCTTATATTCAGCCTTCATTAGACCGTAAAGGAAAACCTGTACCTCTTGATTTATATATCAAAGCAAACATTCCTTTAACGAAAGATATCTACGGTACAAGTGTAAAATCATGCTATATTTTGAAATACGTCTTTGCTAATCGCATTCCAAGACGTGTGATTTATCCACTATTAATAAAAATGAATTTGAGTAAAGATATGAATGCTTAAGCCCTTGAAATCCAGTCGTAAAGCCGTTACAATAAGGTAGAGGTAAGACTGACGGGTCACTGAACTCAGGCTACCGTAAGTCTAAAATGACTGACAGAAAGGATTTATGAACATGCTAACAAAAGAGTTTGCACAGAAATCAGAGCTTAGTGAAAAGCAAGTGCGCAAAATTGTACAGCACCTAGAAGAACGTGGCTACCAGTTGAAAAAAACGGAATACCGTGGACGTGAAGCAACGGATTTCCAGGAAGAAGACATTGAATTATTCCAAGAAATTGCAGAACGTGTTGGACGCACGAACAGTTATGAACTTGCATTTGAAGAATTAGAACAAGAAAAAGACTTTTTACAAGTCATCGTCAAAGATAATGGTCAAAACTTACCATCAGACCAACAGTTCCCTCAAATGATGCAAGAACTAAAAGCAGAAATCGATAAAATGCGCGAAGAACGCCAACTTTTGGGACAAATGATTTCTCAAGTTCACCAACAACAAGAAGAATTGAAATCATTACATACACAGTTAAACAACCAACTTGAAACAAACGCAAAATCTTTAAATGCCATTACCGAAAGTCAAAAACAACAAGCGGATCAATTATCTAAAACACAAGAAAGCATCGAAACACAAACTAAAGAACAACAAGAACTTGTGACAACGATTAAAAACAACCAAGAACAAAAAGGTTTTTGGGCACGCTTATTCGGCGGCTAAGATTCACTAAAATTAATACGCAATACAAGTGCTAGGGGTGCTCTTAAGTGAGCTGAGAAAGACGTCATCTTAACTCTTTGAACCTGAAGTGGTTAGTACCAACGAAGGGAAGCCGTATGTGAACACAATTTATGTATCTGGAAAAGTCCTTTTTTCAGATTGTTTCAATACAGGTGACACCTCTTGCACAAGATTGCAGGAGGTTTTTTATGCAAAAATTAATCATTATCGGTGGCGGCGTAATGGGGCTTTCTATCGCTCGCCAATTATCTAACGCTCCCTATAATATCTCTATTATTGATCGCACCACACCTCGCATGAATGCATCGTATGCAGCTGGAGGAATGTTAGGTGCTCAAAATGAATTTTTTGAAGCTACCCCACTCTATCGATTAGCGATGCAAAGTCGTGCGTTGATGCCACATGTTGCTCAACAACTCCAACGTGATACAGGTATAGATATTGAATTCCAATGTCACGGCCTCATTAAAATCGCGACAGAAGTCACACATATCGAAAATATCAAAAATCAATTTTCATTTTTAAAACAAGATGACCATTACATTCAATGGTTCCATCCGAAAGATTTGCACCGTTTGTTTCCACACCTCAACCCCAAAACAACAGCCGCATTTAAAATTCAAGATGATGGCCAAATCCATGCTAACCTTTATACTCAAGCGCTTACAAAAGCGGTAATATCTCAAAAAAACGCGCAATTGTATTCACATACTGAAGTCACACACATTGAAAAACATCGAGATGGCTATACCGTTCATACCTCTCAAGGCGCTATGATGGCAGATTTACTCGTTATTGCGGCAGGTGCCTGGAGTGGCAAATTGTTATCAGATATACATATTTCACTACCTACCCGTCCTGTGAAAGGCGATGTGAAGTTAATCGAAACCCAATCCCCTATTTTAAAGACGACCCTTTTTAATGCCAATGGTTGCTATATTGTTCCTAAACGTCACAATCGGTATTTAATCGGTGCGACGTCTGAATGGGACAATTGGTCGACTAATAATGATGCATCAAATTTAAAATGGCTTGATGATAAAAGTCAGGAAATGCTCCCACAACTTCGAAACCATCGCATTATTAAAACTTGGACGGGTATTAGGCCAATTACACATCAAGATGTCCCTATCATGGGTCCAATTAGCCCTACGCTTTTTGTAGCGACGGGACATTACCGTAATGGTATTTTACTTTCTCCAATTGTAGGTCAATTAATGGCGAAAGCGATTCAAGGTGACGTGCAAGCGCTCGATACATTGCAACCTTTTACACCAAACGTGCAACAAAACTAAAAATGTACTTGCTTTTGTACCGCATACCGATTATTCTTATTATATAAATCGGAATTAAAAGGAAGCGTGTTGCCATGTCTACATTTTTAATTATTCTTAATCTCGTCATTTTCATCATTGCACTCGTCGGGCTATGGTGGATGGCTAAAAAACATATAAAATTCCCTAAACGTGTCTTCATCGCATTAGGTTTAGGAATTCTTCTCGGTCTAATTCTTCATATTTCTTATGGCGCGGGAAGTAAAATAATAACTGAAACAACATCTTGGATAGACATCGTCGGTCAAGGTTACATTTCATTACTTAAAATGATTGTAATTCCACTTGTTTTCGTATCAATTGTCGTTGCATTTACAAAAATCGACATTGGTGAAAAATTTGCTAAAATGGGTAGTCTCATTTTAATGTTTTTAATTGGCACTGTAGCCATTGCTGCTATAGTTGGAATTGTTTTTGCGCTATTATTCGGTTTAGATGCCTCATCGATTGATTTAGGCCAGGCTGAAAATGCCCGTAGCTCTGAAATTACGAACCAAGCAAAAGAAATGACTGCAACGACGTTACCAGCACAAATTTTAGAATTATTACCTTCAAATCCATTTCTAGATTTTACCGGTGCGCGTGCAACGTCTACGATTGCTGTCGTGATTTTCGCAGCATTTATCGGATTTGCTTTCTTACGTGTGTTACGTAAAGAACCAGAAAAAGGTCACATTTTAAAACGTGGCATTGACGCCGTCTATTCACTTGTTATGGCAATTGTGACGTTTGTTTTACGCCTTACACCTTATGGTATTTTAGCGATAATGATTACGACGATTGCGACAAGTGACTTTGCGGCCATATGGACATTAGGTAAATTCGTTATTGCTTCATATGCAGCTTTACTCACGATGTACCTCATTCATATGATTATCTTGGCAATATTGGGCGTGAATCCCCTTCAGTTTATGAAGAAAACAGCAGAAGTTATTTTATTTGCGTTTACGTCTCGTTCAAGTGCAGGTGCGTTACCCCTCAATATTCAAACGCAAACTGAACGTTTAGGTGTGCCACCAGCGATTGCAAACTTCTCAGGATCATTCGGCCTATCTATCGGTCAAAATGGCTGTGCGGGTATTTATCCCGCCATGTTAGCCGTGATGGTTGCCCCAGTGGCAGGTGTTGAACTGAACTGGCAATTTATTTTAACGTTAATCGTAGTTGTCGTACTAAGTTCGTTCGGAGTGGCAGGTGTAGGTGGTGGTGCGACATTCGCATCCATTCTTGTGTTATCCGCACTCAACCTTCCAGTCGGTCTTGCGGGTGTCTTAATTTCAGTCGAACCCCTTATCGACATGGGACGTACAGCACTTAACGTGAACGATTCATTACTCGCCGGTACAGGCACTGCAAAATTAACGAAACAATTAGATGAAGAAACATTTAAATCTAACCACTATGACGAACTAGCATCACAGCATTAAAAAATAGAGAGTGTGCCCTAATAAGTCACACTCTCTATTTTTTATTTCTTATTAAATCCTGACATTTGTAACCAGTTTAACATTTCTAAACGTTGTTTACTGCTCATAAATTGCGAAATTTGTTCTGACCAAGTTTCCGTACGTTCTCCATGTGTGCGTGCGTTGTAATAGTTAGAAACTGTCTCATCATAGTCCTCAAGTTGTGCTTCTAGTTGGGTGTCATCTGTGTTGTAGCCATCGACATGAAAGACATGTTCGAACGGCAAACGGGGTTTTGGTGTACCATTTTCATCATCCGCAGGCTCACCAATCGCCATGCCGAATAACGGGAATGTAAACTCTGGTAGTCCTAAAATTTCACGTACTCGTGGTACATCATTGCGCAATGATCCTAAATAAACAATGCCGTAACCCATATCCTCTGCAGTTAACGCAATATTTTGAGCCATTAAGGCTGCATCTACTGTACCTACGAGTAAACCTTCAGCTGACTCAAAACTACCTTCTAATTGTGCGTCTCGCTTTTCACTAATTAAATGATGTCGATGATAATCTAAAACGAATACTAATAAATAGCCATTTTCAACAACGTAAGGTTGTCCAGATACTTCTTTTAATGCTTCTTTCTTGTCTAGACTTTCAACACCAATGACGGAAGTCGTTTGTAAAAAACTTGATGTCGAAGCCATTTGACCAGCTTCAATCAGTTTACGAATCACTTCTCGGTCAATCGCTTTAGATTTAAATTTCCGTACCGAATGATGTTGCTTCGCTAACGCATAAACATGTTCAGACATATGTGCCACCCCTATTACTTTTTTCTCATTTTATCAAAATCTATTTCCTAGCGCATAAATCGTGTTTCACCTTAACTTGCAATACTTTTAAATAAAAGTTATCCTAATTGTAACAATTTTCAGAATAAAGGGGTAGACACTATGACGAATCAAACAAAATCTTTAGCAAAACAACTTCATCAAGCGTATTTAAATCATCAACCCATCCCTTTTCTTAATCCCGATGCAGCTGTAGATGAAACGTTAGGGTATGCGGTACAACAAGAACTGACACAACGCATTCAATCCGCGACAGGATCAACAGTTGCTGGATACAAAGTCAGTATGACAAGTAAAGCAACTCAAGCATATGCAAACACCCATGAACCGGCATATGGAACATTATTAAGCCATGTCGTTAAAGCGTCTAATACCACGCTTAACTTACACGACTTGTTTTCACCTTTAATTGAACCTGAATTGGTATTTGAGTTTACAGAAGAAGTATCCAATCACCCTACTGTAGAAGAAGTACTATCTAAATCAAAGATTGCCCCAGCGATTGAAGTACCAGACGCACGTTATATCGATTGGTTCCCACATTTTACACTGGGTGACTTACTAGCTGATAATACTGCTACAGGTCTTGTCGTTGTTGGAGAAGCTGTAGATACCCCTGATTATGATACGCTTGGAGATATCTCCATGACACTTCAACATAATGAGACCGCCCTCGCTGAAGGACATTCGTCTGCCGTCTTAGGTCATCCTGTAAAAGCAATTCAATGGTTGGCTGAAAAATTGGCTGCACATGGCAAATCATTAAAAGCGGGCGACATCGTCTCTTCAGGCACTTTTATTACACCACTTCAAGCAGAGGTCGGTGCGTATCATGTAGACTATACGCATATTGGTAGTGTCAATGTCACATTTGAATAACGCATTTAAGAAGTAAAGCTGAATGAGTGTGAGTCGGCTTTACTTCTATTTATGTTATTCTATCAACTTCAATGCTTTTAATTGATAAAATATAGCTCTAATTGAGAAAATTATATCGTCAATGATATTGAAAACGTATAAATTGTATTGAGGCCGATACGTTAAGTATGAGGTTTTCACAAGAATTTAGTTATTCTTTAAAATGCATTTAAAGTAAAAAGAGAGTAATTTCGTTTGACGTCTATTACTTTTCGTGTATAATAAGAATCAAGATTAGAATTATTATTAATAAGGAATGATGATAAAGAACTAAATCACATCAATTCTAATCAATAATAATGATTATCATTTTTTAGGAGGAATTTCATTATGTCTTTAATCGGTAAACAAATTGAAGAATTTTCAGCACAAGCGTACAATGCAAAAACAGACGAATTCGTTGAGGTATCTCATGAAGATTTAAAAGGTAACTGGAGTGTAGTTGTATTCTATCCAGCTGACTTCTCATTCGTATGTCCAACAGAATTACAAGACGTTCAAAACCACTACGCTAAATTACAAGAGCTTGGCGTAAATGTTTACTCAGTTTCAACTGATACACATTTCGTACACAAAGCGTGGCATGATCATTCAGATGCGATCAGCACATTACAATACGTAATGATTGGTGACCCATCTCAAGCGATTACACGTAACTTTGACGTGTTAGATGAAAACACTGGTCTTGCACAACGTGGTACATTCATCGTTGACCCTGACGGTGTTGTTCAAGCAGCTGAAATTAACGCAGATGGTATCGGTCGTGACGCAAGCACATTAGTACACAAAATCAAAGCTGCGCAATACGTGCGTCAAAACCCAGGTGAAGTTTGTCCTGCAAAATGGGAAGAAGGTAACGACACATTAACACCAGGATTAGACTTAGTAGGTAAAATCTAAGAAGTTCGAATACAATCTTTATGATGCATGAGCGGCAACGCCTACATGAAATACTAAAATTTTATCTAATCACCCAAGCAAAATATGAATTTTAGTATTTATGATGAAAGACTAGGCAAGCCAGGCGTTAAGTTCTGGCTCCTCCGTTCATACTGTCCATAAAATTTTATTCCAATTCTATTCATAAATATTCCGTCTAGGCACAACATGAAGCGTTTGATTGCCTCCTTTGAAGGTATTCAAACGTTTCCTTATTGCCTGGGCGGGACAGCAATCTTCCCGTTGAATGAGATTGTTGTCCCGCTCTCAATCCATTCACATTTTTAGGAGGCCAAAACATATGTTAAACCAAGAGTTAAAGCAACAACTTACACAGCTTCTTGATTTAATGGAAGGTGACGTGGTGTTCAAATTAAGTGCTGGCACTGATGAACACTCACAAAAATTAAGCGACTTAGTTAATGAAGTTGCAGATATGTCATCTCGCATTACAGTTGAAAAAGCTGATTTAAAACGCACACCAAGTTTCAGTATTAATCGTCCAAATGAAGAGTCTGGTATCACATTTGCAGGTGTACCATTAGGTCACGAATTCAATTCATTTGTACTCGCATTATTACAAGTCAGTGGTCGTGCACCAAGAGAGTCTCAATCTGTTATCGATCAAATTAAAGCTATCGACAAACCATTAAACTTTGAAACATTTGTTAGCTTAACATGTCAAAAATGTCCAGATGTCGTTCAAGCATTAAACTTAATGTCTGTAATCAATCCAAATATTACACATACGATGATTGATGGTGCAGTATTCAAAAAAGAAGCTGAAGACATTATGGCAGTTCCAGCTATCTTCTTAAATGGTGAATCATTTGGAAATGGCCGTATGACTGTTTCTGATATTTTAAATGAATTAGGCGAAGGTCCTGATGCATCTGAATTTGAAGGTAAAGAAACATTTGATGTTCTTGTCATCGGTGGTGGCCCTGCAAGCGCAAGCGCAGCCATCTATGCTGCGCGTAAAGGTTTAAAAACAGGTATTGTCGCTGACCGTATTGGTGGTCAAGTGAATGATACGGCTGATATCGAAAACTTAATCGGCGTGAAGAAAACGACAGGTCCTGAATTATCATCAAATCTTGAACAACACATTGCAGACTATAAAGTCGATGTGATGAAAGGTGTTCGTGCAGAAGAAATTAATAAAACCGATGACAGCACAGACGTGACATTAAATAACGGTGCGACATTAAAAACGAAATCATTAATCATTGCAACAGGTGCTCGTTGGCGTCAACTTGGCGTTCCTGGCGAAAGCGAATTTGCGAACAAAGGTGTCGCTTACTGCCCACACTGTGACGGTCCTTTATTTGAAGGTAAAGATGTCGCTGTAGTTGGTGGCGGTAACTCTGGTGTCGAAGCAGCGATTGACCTCGCTGGTATTTGTAACCACGTTACATTGTTTGAATTTGGTGAAGAAATGCGTGCAGATTCTGTGTTACAAGATCGTCTTCGCTCATTACCGAATACGACAGTAATCACAAATGCTGCAACTTCTGAAATTACAGGTACTGACCGTGTTAACGGCATTACGTATACAGACCGTGCAACTGACGAATCTAAACACGTTGAACTAGACGGTGTCTTTGTTCAAATCGGTTTATCACCTAACACAGAATGGGTTGGCGATGCTGTCCAACGTAACCGTATGGGTGAAATCGAAGTGGATAGATTAAACCAAACAAATGTCCCTGGCATTTTTGCAGCAGGTGACTGCACAGACCAACGTTACAAGCAAATTATTATTTCAATGGGATCTGGTGCAAGCGCAGCATTATCTGCATTTGATTACCTCATCCGTAATTAAAATTAATAATACAACGGACTGGCGACATGAACACTTCATGTTACCAGTCTTTTTTATTTATAAAAATGTAGAATCTCTAAATTTGACTGCCTCTTCATACGTCTCATGAACACCTACAATAGAACACTATGCTTTTGGCATTTGACCCTAACCATATATGTGTTTATAATATATAATAATATTATAAGTTATTATTTAGAGGTTAATTCATCATGACGACGAAATCTATTACTCAAATCAGTGCCATTGCTGCATTGTTAACTGTTTTTGCTTTGTTTAAGCTACCGGCTATATTGCCAGGGTTGGAATTTCAACTCTCGGCACCTGTATCGCTTTTAATATTGGCTTTTTTTGGAATTAAACGCTATTTTATTGGTGGCCTGATTTCAAGTGCGATTCTATTCATCATTGGCGCATTCAATCCGCTTCATTTATGTATCTCTTTGATTTTTAGAATACTCTCAATAAGTGTGGTGTATTGTTTAGGGGTATCGTTAAGAACGCTATGCATTGCTGGATGCGTAGGAACACTAGTATCTCGTATTGTTCTTGCTGAATTTTTACATTTGCCGCCAATTGTACTGGTTGCTCATGCATTGCCAGGCATTTGTTTTACACTTATCGTTGTTTCATTACTCTATCCAACATTAAGCCGACGTCCTGTGATTCAAGCGCTATGTAAATAGTTCACGCCCACACTCATACTTTATAACTTCCCAATATAAAAAGCCTTCAAATTCATTGATTAGAATGAATTTTGAAGGCTATTTGTTAATCTAGTTAGACATATCCAGTACGCATTATTCATTATAAAAATGACATGAGCCATAAATAGATACGTTGAAAGAAATCAACAATCGCATTCCATATTCTTTGGAAGAAGTTGCCTGCTTCTTCAGGATTTAAGTTTTTTAACGCTTCAATTTTATCCCCTGCATGTTTACGAATATCATCTTTTAGTGCGTTCGCTTGTTTTTCATATGCTTTCGGATCTTGGTTAATGACATCAGATTTTGCAACATTCATCATCAAATTTTGAATCACTGCAATATCATTATCACTTAATATTTGATGTAAGTTATGTTCATGTATCGTTTGATTAACGATATGGTTAATTGTTGTTTGATTAATTTGTTGATTATTCTGTTTGGCTTCTGCAATTTGACCTTTCATATCAGCAATGGATTGGTTCAACACTTCATCTGAATAGCCTTCTTTTTTCGCATGCGTTTCACTAATATTCGCTAAATCATTCATTTCTTGATGTGCATTTTGAATGTCTTTTTGATTTAATGTGTGACCTTGTGTCTCGTACGCTTTATATATACCTGTAAGCGCGCCTTCTCCAGAAACGCGATCAATAGCAGCAATTTTAATTTTCGAATCTTGAATACCCGCGGTAATCGCAGCGTTGATATATTGTTCACGTGTAATGCGCGTAATGTTGTCAGGGGTTTCAATCGTTACAGAGACACCTCTACCAAATTTCTTCGGCTTAATATAAGCACTGGAATGAATGAAATCATATTCTGTCCCTGTATAACGAACAACGTCATTATGATTAACTTCGTATGTTGTAACGTTCTTACCGACGCCAAGGAGCTCTTTCGTTTTGTGTAGCTGATTTTGATTTAAATCCGCCCCTTGGATAAAGATATCTTCTTTAGGTTTATGTTCATTGGCCGCTTCAGCTTGATACGTTGTGCCTGTCGTTAATAAGGTGATGACTAGACCGCTAGCGAGTAATTTCTTATACATGTGTTCACTTCCTTTTACCATTAACGTTATTTTAACATGAATTATGTGTCGTGCTATCCTTCCATAGACGTAATTATAATCTTTTTACTTTAAATAAAAAACTGCCAATCAAGCACACGGCTTCATCGACAGTTTTTACGCACATCATTATACCGTTTTAACCGGTTGTGCAACGTCATGGTTATAATCAATCTCGTATCCCATATCTTTAATCATATCGTAATCTAATTGATTTGGCTGACCCCCTGTGATTAAATAATCACCAACGAAAATAGAATTCGCTACCATCAAAGCTGTAGATTGTAATGAACGCAAGTTGACTTCACGGCCACCAGCAATACGAATCTCTTTCGTTGGATTAATTAACCTAAATAGTGCCAAAATACGTAAGCAACGCATTGGTGTTAAGTCATCCATCTCTCCAAATTTCGTTCCTTTAATCGGATGTAAAAAGTTGACCGGGATACTGTCTGCGTCAATGTCTCTCAAGGCAAACGCCATATCCACGATATCCTCGTTCGTTTCCCCCATACCACAAATGACACCCGAACATGGTGAAATATTGTGTGCCTTCATCGTCTCAATCGTATCAACGCGGTCTTGATATGAATGTGTGGTAACAACTTCGTCGTGATAATTTTCACTCGTATTTAAGTTGTGATTATAACGGTCCACACCCGCAGCTTTCAATTGCGCTGCTTGTTTTTCATTCGTTAATCCTAAGCATGCACAAATCTTCAATTGAGGATGTTCTGATTTAATACGCTCAACAGATTTCGTAATATGATCTACTTCTTTATCACTTGGTCCTCTACCACTCATTACAATACAATATGTACCAATTTCATGTTCCGCTGCCACT
Organism: Staphylococcus agnetis; assembly: GCF_002901865.1. Classification (GTDB taxonomy): domain Bacteria; phylum Bacillota; class Bacilli; order Staphylococcales; family Staphylococcaceae; genus Staphylococcus; species Staphylococcus agnetis. The sequence goes on along the minus strand of NZ_PPQF01000008.1, from coordinate 84,152 downwards.
TTAGCCCCTTCAGTAATTTGGTTTTCAGGAATTAAAGCATAGCGTTGTTTTTCTTTCATTTCACGTGATTGACCACAATAACCACAATCTTCTGGGCAAATACCACTTTTAGCGTTCAATATCATATTCAGTTTCACTTTGTGCCCATAATAATGTTTTCTCAGTTGATACGCTTCATGTACCAAATCCATCGTATCCATCGTATCATCAATAAATATGTCATAAGCTTCTTGATGTGTTAAAGGGTGACCTTGTAAAATGCGCATTGCTAAATTCATTCTAAAACCTCCTAATCTATAGGACAGTATAGCATAATTGTAAACAAAATTTTAAATAAGTTTACATTCGTCGTTAAAAAAATGCAACGTCCCCATGATTGATGTCGAATCAGGTTAGCATTGCATTTTGTCGTGTTAGTCGTCTTCACCCCAGTCATCCTCTCCAATATCATCATCGTCAGAAGTAGATGTTGGTGATTGTGGCGAAGATGGCACTTGTGACGTGTTAGGCGTTTCATGGGACTGTGGTGCTGATGCATCATGTGAAGGATGATCCGTCGCAGCATGTTCTTCTTGAGTTGTCGCGCCTGCACGGGTGAACCATGACACTGAGGTCACTTTACCAGTTAGGCGATGTATCATCACATTGGCGCCTTCGCTTTGATTCACATGTTGTGTCACCGCATAGTGTGGCGCATTTTTCGATTGTTGTAATTTGATTGCGACAAACGTACCTCCGACATGCTTTTTAGCGATGGTTTTCGCTTCGTTTTCACTGATGTGATGCGTCCTCTTCTTTTGTTTTTGGCTTTTTTTCTGAGCTGTTTGCTTTTTAAACGTTTTCGTCTTCGTCATTTGCTTAATTGACGCTTTTTTTCTATCTATCACAATGTGATACTCTGCCTCTTTATTCACCATTCTCACATTAAATTCAGCTTCATTTTGATTCGTATGAATGGATTTTACTGTGCCGTCATAACGGTTTTCCACCAATTGCTTTGCGCTCGCTTTACTCATGTATGATTGATTGGCGCTAAGATAAATAACGATACCTAAAACAACGGCTAATATGATGCTAATGATAAGTACAACTATTTTAAGGAGTGATTTCATAGTTTACCTCCTTTGGAATCGTTAATGTAAAAGTCGTTCCATGATTCACTTCGCTATCCACATGAATTGTAATATGTTCTTTCTTAGCGATTTCCTGGGCAATGGATAACCCTAGACCAGAACCGCCTGTTTTTCGTGAACGTGCTTTGTCCACACGATAAAATCGCGTAAAAATGTGCGGCAGTTCCGCTTGAGGAATTCCTATACCGTCATCAGATATCGATAGAATCACGTGCTGTTTAGTTTCGGTTAATATAAGATTAATTGATGTGTGTCCATATTTATGTGCATTATCTAAAAATATATGAACCAATTGTTTAAAGGATTGGACATCTATCTGTACATTTCCTGATGCCGTATGATCTTCCACTTTCAAGGTATGAGTGTAGACATTAGTCATTCTGTCTACTAATTCTCGAACAATGGTCGGTAGATGGACATATTCAAGACTGCGCTCCGTCTTATTTTCTGTAATTTGAGCCACATACAGTAGCTGTTCAGTTAAAAACTTCATTTTTTGCGCTTCATCATGAATTGCGTGAATACTTTCATCTAACGTTCTTTCATCTTTTTTTCCAAAACGTTTCAACATTTGGCTGTAGGAACTAATGACCGTGATTGGCGTTTTTAATTCATGTGACGCATTCATAATAAATGCTTGTTGTTTCTCATCATGTTCTTTTAATTTATTCATCATATCGTTAAACGAATTTGATAATACTTTAATTTCATACGAATCATTTTTTTGAATGTGAACAGGTTGATAGTCTTTAGTATCCTCTGTTTTTTTAATATGTTGAATTAATTGCAATATCGGTTCTGTAATGATACGGGTTACCATATTATTGATATAAAAAATGAGGATTAATACAAACAAGGTGGAGCCGACTAAAATCCATTTCAACATTTGAAAAGATTCATATTTAAAGTCGACATTTTCAAATAATTGTAAATTAACGACATTGCCATCTTTCCAAACAATAGGTAATGACACCATCGCAAAGTGATGGCCTTTGTAGTCCATCGTCCTTTTATATTGATGCGCACGATAGTCTAATTCCATATTGTTGTATGTCACATCTGTCGCAAATTTTACAATTGCTACATCATCTTGGTTCACCACGCTAATATAGCCATCTGATAAAATATACCCGTGGTTCATAATTTCCGTATTCGTTTGGTTTTCAGAAGCTTTCATTTCTTCCATAATATTGACACTACGGTTTTCGAGTTGATTCAGTTCGGATTCCAGTGCATAATGTTTAAATAAAAAATAAACAAGTATGTTCACGCAAATGACTATAATTACCGTCATTAACGTAATATACAGTTGAATTCGAGTTCCTAAACGCATGGCTTCAATCCTTTATCATATAGCCATAACCGCGAACACTAGAAATGAGCGATGGCTTAGATTGATCGAGCTTTTTTCGCAAATGACGTACATACACATCTACAACATTGGTATCTCCTTGATAGTCATAGGCCCATACTTTTTCTATAATTTTTTCACGTTCTAACGCTTGATTTTTGTGCTCTAATAAAAACACAAGGAGCTCATATTCTTTGGGTGTTAAATTGATTAAGGTATCATCGCGGAATACTTCTCGTGAATTTGTATCTACACGAATATGTTTATATTGAAGTGTGTGTGAAGGTGATTTAGCTTCGATTTGTGCTGATTTTAAATGCACACGAATACGTGCCAACAACTCTTCAATTTCAAACGGTTTTGTCACATAATCATTCGCTCCAGAGTCAAGACCACCGACTTTGTCAGTAACTGCATCTCTCGCCGTCAACATAATCACTTTTGTATTTTTATCCTTCATTCGAATGCGCCTTAAAACTTCTAATCCATTGAGTTCAGGCAACATGACATCTAATAAAATTAAATCAAAGGCCCCTTCATTATACGCATGTAATGCTTCTTTACCTGTGTAGACATTCGTCACATGATATTCTGCAAATTCAAGTTCTAATTGTAATACACGTGCAATTTTTTCATCATCTTCAACTATTAAAATATGTTCCATGTCAGCCCCCTACTTTAAATGTAACCCCGTAAACTGCCAATAAATAAAATACATTACAACCATTACAATGATGTACATCGGCATTAAATAAAGACTCAAATAAGCAAGTTGTCTTGTTGTAAATGGTCGTTCCTCTAACTCATAAAAAATAAGTAATGCTTTAGAGCTTACTGGAAATGTCACACAATAGTTAATACCTATAAGTGCAATAAAAACTACTGCAACAGGATTAAGGTCAAACATCTTACAGAGTACTAGAAATGTCGGTATAAGCACTACCGCTCGTGTCGTATGACTTGTAATCAATAAATGTGACATCACGCTAATGACACTAATGAGTAAAATTAAAAACCATTCATTCTTAATTGATATATGTTGTAACCCTTGCATAAATAGTGTTTGGAAATGGGCAATCACTTTGTACTTCACAAGGAGTTCTCCCAACACTGTTGCACTTGAGACAAAAAAGATTAAACTCCAAGACACTTTTTTTAACGCGGTATTCCAAGTAATTAACTTGAACTGTGGTAACATCATGATACAACTCATCGCTATCGTCACAAACGCTATATCAAAGCCATGCAGTGCCTCTGTAAGCCATAATAAAATCGTTAGTCCAATCAAACTCAACGCAATCTTTTCTTGTGATGTCAATGGCTCGCGTGCATGTTCAATGTACTGTGCAGACGCATTATCAAGAGGCACATTGACGGTATGAGGCTTGATGTGCCATCTCAGTACAAGAATCGTTAATAAGCTTATGATTAATGCAAATGGTAACCCCCATAGTAAAAATGACATGTAACTGATTTGAGCGTTTGTTTGACCTTCTAAAATACCAATACCTATCAGATGACTACCTGCCCCGATTAATGTGGCATTGGTCATCATCAGAATCAACATTGGAATTAAAAGACCAAAGAATGTTTGATATTTAGGGAAATGCGTCTTTAGCGCTTGAAAAATAGGCATAAATGCTGCAGCACGACTCGATGTGGACGGAATCGTAAACGTCATGAGTAAAATAGCTAGACTCATAAACCCTATCGCACGGACAGGTGTATAGCAGTGCATAGCCATCCACTTTACCAAACGTTGCAGCAATCCACTCGATTCGATCACAGCACTCATGATAAAGGCACCTATCATTAACCATACAATGTGTTGGTTCAGTGCATTAAATAACATCGCTTCAGGCACACCTAACACTACTGCAACAACAAGACATAACATCCCTACAAGTCCAGCAGGTACTTTAGAAAATACAAATAGCCCTAGTGCCAAAATAAAACACATTAAACTGACCTTACCTAGGTACGCTAACGATGTTCCTAAAAAGATACTTAATGCGATAATGATAAAACCTAACCACGCCGTCAGTTGGGTTAATGATACGTTATTGAACATTTTATAGCGCTACTTTCTTGCTTGATGCATCAAATTCTTGTTCTGATTCTATCAAAGACATACCAATTGTAATATGTCGGATGGCGCTTTCTGCACAGCCTTCCAGCCACTTTTCTGCATCTTCAATAGCATTATCAAGTGTCGTAGGACCCGGAATAATGCTTGAAAACGCATCGATACCACTTTGATAATTGCGTTTCGCATTTTTACCAATTGTACCTGCAAGTGCCACGACGGGTTTGTCATATATTTTAGCGATTCGTGCGACTTCAGCTGGTATTTTTCCATTAGGCGTTTGATCATCAATACAACCTTCAGCGGTAATAACAACATCGCTATCTTTAATCGCCGTTTTAACATTAATATAAGTCATAATGACATCAAAACGTGGATGTAACGTCGCATTTGCAAATGCGCTTAAGCCTGCCCCGAGACCACCTGAAGCACCTGACCCTTCAACTGTGCGTAAATTTTTACCTGTCTCACGTTCAATTAGAGTTGCGAAATGTTCAAGGTTAGCAGATAAGTGTTCTACTTCTTCTGATGTCGCTCCCTTTTGAGGTCCAAACACTCGTGCAACACCGTTTTCACCGCATAACACATTAGTCCAATTTACAGCGACATCAATTTGCGTAAGTTGTATCCGTGGATCGACACCTGACAAATCCATATACGCAATTTTATGAATATCGGCAGCACCTTGTATATGAAGCAGCGCATCTTGTGCGTCGAATAGTTGTACTCCTATTGCTTGGGCCATGCCAATGCCACCATCCGATGTGCCTGAATCCCCACAACCTATCAAAATACGATCCACACCATAATCTAGCGCTTTTAAAATCGTTTCTCCTACACCATATGTCGTTGTATATAGAGGGTTACGCTTCGTTTTAGGCACATGTCTCAGTCCTGCAATGGCTGCCATTTCAATCACCGCCACAGTTTGGCCGTCTTCTTTAAAAACACCAAAGAATGAAGAGATTTGTTTACCTATAGGTCCTGTCACTTGCGTCTTTATTTTGTAACCATTTTTCACTTTAATCATTGTTTCAACGAATCCTTCACCACCATCCACCATAGGAATGACGTGAACATCATGTGTCGGCGAAACATTATGAATCCCTTTTTTAATCGCATAACCCACTTCTTCTGCACTCAGACTTTCTTTAAATCCTGATGGAATCACTGTACATTTCATCTTTCAACACTCCTCAAATTAAATAACGCCCTGTTATATATGGTTACTTTAATCATTAGAGATTGAAATTGACTTAAAGAAAAATTAAAAAACGATTAAAAAGCGAACTACTATTTTGTATATTTAATACAGCGCGACACCGCCAATAATACCTAAAATCACAATCGCCCAAGAAGGCACTTTACAGTACGCCAACAATACAAATATAACAGCAGCAAATACAAAGTCTATGCGTGTATGCACTGCTGATGTCAGGATAGGATCATAAAACGCAGCGACCAATATACCTACCACGCCTGCACTGACGCCTTTTAAAACTTTACGCATGTGCGTATTATTTTGAACGCGTTCCCAAAATGGCAAGACGCCTACAAGAAGTAAAAATGCAGGTAAAAAGATGGCGAGCGTTGCTACAATAGCACCGAGCCAACCTGACATGACGGTTCCAATATAAGATGCGAATGTAAACAACGGCCCCGGTACGGCTTGCGCGAGTGCATATCCCGTAATAAAATCATCTGCACTAATCATGTTACCTCCTACAAATGCACCTTCTAATAAAGGTAATACGACGTGTCCCCCACCAAAAACGAGTGCACCGGAACGGTAGAAATGATCTATCATCGCTATCCATGACGATTGTGACAGCGCATTCGCGATGGGTAATAGAATGAGTAAACTAAAAAAGAGTATCAGTGCGCTAATACCCACAGAGCGACGGATTTGAAATAGTCGCACTTGTGATGTTTCACCTTGTTCATGTTTAAATACAAATAAACCAATGAGACCTACTATAGTTAATGCGAGCACTTGCGACGCTGGGTGTGCAATAAGCACTGTAACGACGAGCGTGAACAATGCAAATAGTTTCGTTTTCATATCTGGGAGTAGTTTTTGAGCCATACCTAAGATAGCATTAAGTACCACAGCGACCGCTACAATTTTTAAACCGTTCACCCAACTCATATCCATCCCAGATGTTTGAAGCAAGCTTGCAAATATGACTAAAATCAAGACAGACGGCAGTGTAAAACCGAGGAATGATATGATGCCCCCAATGAGTCCTGCTTTGGCCACACCAATACCAAATCCTACCTGGCTACTCGCAGGTCCTGGTAAAAACTGACACAAAGCAACCAAATGCGTATATTGCGCATCTGTTAACCATTGACGCCGTTTCACATACTCATCATAAAAATATCCCAAATGTGCTGTAGGCCCTCCGAAAGAAGTACAGCCCAACCTTAAAGCAATTAAAAATAAATGAACATACTCTTTCATAGCGTCATCCTCCTAAATTTCATTTAGTAACTCAGCTAATTTACGCTTACTTTCCTTCAACATTTGAGCACCAAAATCCGTACAGCTGTAATGAATACGCTGATGCCCCTTCACCGTGACTTTCTCGGTTTCAAGCAATCCCTCTTCTTCCATACGATGTAAAATCGGATATAACGTCCCCGCACTCATGTCATAGCCATGTTCACGTAACTCCTCAATCATCCAACTGCCGTAAATCGGTGCTTCAAGCGCATGATATAAAATATGAATATATATAAACCCTAAAAACATACGGCGTTCTAGTTTACTTTTCAAATAACGTCCTCCTTTTTCTAATATCGGTTTTCGATATTAAAGTAACATATCTGCATTCTAAATGCGACCCTTTAGAAAATGAAATATGGTATAGTAAAAAAAACAATCTATAGATGGATTTAAAATTGAGGTGTGTGCATGAAAACATTTGAAGCATTTCTAGAGACCATTGAAAAGCCAGCGCATCGTGAGAAACTAAAAAATGTTGTCGAGCAATTGATGAATGAGTACCCTGAACTTACTTTAGAAATTAAGTGGAACCAGCCAATGTTATTATTAAAAGACAATGGCACATTTATTTTAGGATTCAGTAAAGCAAAACCGCACTTCGCGATTGCCCCTGAAATTGAGACACGTAATTATTTTGATGATGCCATCAAACAAGCGGGTTATGATGCGACAAAAATGATTATTAAAATTAAATGGACAGATGACGTCAATTTTGATCTTATACGTAAAATGATAGATAAAAATATTGCAGATAAACAACATACGACAAAATTTTGGCGTGAATAATTGAAGCACAATAAAAGGCGCACGTAGGAATACAGGGTTCACAAAACCCAAATCCTTATCGTGCGCCTTAATGATTTATTGAAATAATAATGGAATAAATGTGTATGCATTGTTCAACATATGCATCAGTAACGGTAATTCGAAACGCTTCGTTTTTAAATAAACAAAGCTATATAATACTGCAGATTGAAAATAAATTAGAAACTCTATGACATTTGATGGTACATGTGTGAGTGCAAATATTGTCGATAACACAATGACACCCACCCACGGTAAACCTCTAAACATATATTTAAGCCCCATACCACGATATACAACTTCCTCAACGAATGGTCCGATAAATGTGCCTAAAATGACGAACCAAATTGTCGAACGTAGTTGAATCGATTGGTCGATGGCTTGATCATTTGTCGTTTTACCCGTCCCTAACATGGATAACAATAGCAGATCGATTAATCCGACGAGAATGAACACACCGAACGCAAGTAACAGATGTGCGCCTTTAATACGTTCAAATTTAAATAGTTTTAATCGTGACGATTTCCATAACATCGCTGCAATTGAAAAAGCGATGATACCTATGATGACACTCACTAATGAAAATGTATCGAAATTAATACTCATAAATCCGATGTAAAGTATGATAGCAACAGCGATGCTTGAGATTCTTGCTTTTTTAGTAATCGTCGTGCTCCCACTAGAATTTTCAGTCGTTTCCCATGGTACAGTTGTAAACGCGTCCTTCAATGTAGTCTTTATTTTGTCTAACCATGCCATATATTGTTCACTCCTATGTCTCATCTTTTGTTGTGAAATTACTCCACATTATATGGGCTGCCACATCTATTTGCAATACTTTTTATAAAATAATTTTATAAATATATATAAAGTCCCGATACCTAATACGGTTCGGGACTTTTTTTACCAAATCTTAAACTTCGTCTTTAACGAATGGTAATAACGCCATATGACGTGCACGTTTAATTGCAGTCGTTAATTGACGTTGGTATTTAGCTGAAGTTCCAGTCACACGACGTGGTAAAATTTTACCGCGTTCTGAGATGAAACGTTTTAATAATTCAGTGTCTTTGTAGTCGATGTGTGTAATACCGTTTGCTGTGAAGTAACAAACTTTTTTACGACGACGACCACCTCTTCTTGGTCCACCTGCCATGATTTGTGCCTCCCTTGCTTCATTTTTTATAATACGTTCATTATTTTAAAATGGTAAATCATCATCACTAATATCGATAGGGCCATTCGCATTGGCAAATGGGTTATCATTGTTCGATGAATGATTATTGTTGTTTTGATATGATGAATTTTGACCTTGTTGTTGTCCACCGAAACTTTGACCATAACTTTGGAAGTCATTGCCTTGGTTATTCGAATGACGTTGGTTTTGTGATTTTGGCTCAAGGAATTGAACACTGTCACATACTACCTCTGTCACATAGACACGTCGGCCTTCTTGATTTTCGTAACTGCGTGATTGTAAGCGACCATCAACGCCAGCGAGACTCCCTTTGAACAAGAAATTGCTCACGTTTTCTGCTTGCTTTCTAAAAACAACACAGTTAATAAAGTCTGCTTCACGTTCCCCTTGGTTGTTTGTAAACGTGCGATTCACTGCTAAAGTAAACGTTGCTACGCCTACACCTGAGGGTGTCGTTCTGTATTCTGGATCTTTTGTTAATCGACCTACTAATACAACTCTGTTAAGCATATTCACGCCTCATTTCTATTCTATTACTTGTCTTCGTCTTCACGTACAACAATGTAACGAATGATATCATCATTGATTTTTGCTAAACGTTGGAATTCATCAGTAGCAACGTTGTTTTCAGATTGGATACGTACGATGTAGTAGTAACCATCTTTGAAGTCTTCGATTTCGTAAGCTAAGCGGCGTTTACCCCAGTCCTTAGTTTCTAATACCTCAGAGCCTTCAGAAGCTAAAATTCCGTTGAAACGTTCAACAACAGCTTTTCTTGCATCCTCTTCAATGTTTGGACGCACGATGTACATTACTTCATATTTTCTCATTGTATATTTGCACCTCCTTGTGGTCTATGCGGCTTAACGATCTCAATCGTTAAGCAAGGAATAATTTTCATTACTCACATTCAAGTATTTTACCATACCCAATTACTTTTTACAATCGGAATTTGAAGGAATATTTTATAAGCAATGCGTTGGATATTAATGATCGCATTAAGTATAATAATTATACTACTAAAATGGAGGTTTTATCTATGAAAATCGGTATTATTGCCGCGACTGGTAAGACAGGGCAGCTCATTTTAAAAGAAGCGCTTAATGAGAAGTTAGACGTCACAGCAATTGTGCGTAATGCATCATGTAACCATTTTAGAAAAAGATGCATTGACGTTAACGCGTGAGGATTTGACGCAATTTGATGTTGTTGTCAATGCATTTGCTGCACCCATGGATAATTTACAGCAACATGTTGAACTTGGACGGAAGTTAATTGAAGCTTTAGAAGGTACAAACACGCGTCTCATCGTTGTAGGAGGTGCCGGCAGTCTCTATACTGATGACTCAAAAACTAAAAAATTAATAGATACGTCAATGGTGCCAGAATTTGCGTTACCTATTGCGAAAGCTCAAAATCAAAACTTTGAAGATATTAAAGCAACTTCGAAGTTAAAATGGACTTTTGTCAGTCCTTCTGCTTTTTATGATCCTGAAGGTCCACGCACTGGCAATTATCGTGTCGGACAAAATGTTATATTGATGAATTCAGAAGGCGAAAGTTATGTGAGTTATCCGGATTATGCCCTTGCTATAGTGAAGGAAATTCAAAATGCAGACTTCGTTAACCAACACATTACCGTTGTAAGTGAAAAAGCATAATCATATGATTGACAAAACAAAGGAAATGAGACATAAATCATTAAACCTATGATTGTCCCTAACGCCTCGCTTTTCTAGGCGCCTTACCTCAACTAGGGAGCATTACATAAATCTAATTGATTTCGTAGTAATGCCCGCCGGTGCATGAAGACGTTAGGAATGAAATGAATTACGTCTTCAGTACACCTATGAACATGCGTGAATAGGTGGTCAATAGCCTAAGTTGCGTAAAGCTTTTAAGCGCATACGCAATCCAGTCAGCTACTGCCTTATATATTGTAAAAGCCAATAGTCTTAGATTTTTGTCTCAAAATGGATTTTCGGTCGCGGCTAAATGCCTCAGAAGTCTCGGCTAAGGGACTAATCACAATTCATCATAGTGTCCATCACTAAGACTAAATCGATATATATATATAATAGCTAACAAAGTTCATGTATCAATGAGTTTTGTTGGCTTATTTTTAATTAACAGGTCTGCTATGTCCCAGCATGTTTTTTATACTATTTAACGAAAAGTGCGTTTAAATGAAATACTTTAAGTAAATATGTATGATAGAACAATCAAAACGGGTATATACATATGTCACATAAAAGGGAGTGTCATCAATGAGTGTTGAGCTAAAAGTTAAAAGTAGAAAGTTTGAAAAAAGCCTTAGCCATCCAGAAGGTCGACCGTCTGTATTTTGTCCGAATTGTGGTGAAGAAGTACTGATTACGTTAGATTCAGAACCTAACAAATGCCCTGGATGTAAAAGTAAGATATCGCTAAAAATCAAACGTAGATTTAATCCATTTTTACTCCGTCGTCGCAAAACTGTGCGTTTATAAATAAACATCCATTTCGAACATAACTTCGAAATGGATGTTTTTATCATTATACATTAAATCTGAAATGAACAACGTCGCCGTCTTTCATAATATATTCTTTACCTTCAAGGCGCATTTTACCTGCTTCTTTCGCACCTTGTTCGCCATTATTCGTAACAAAATCCTCATATCCTGTCACTTCGGCACGGATGAAACCACGCTCAAAGTCTGTGTGAATGATCCCTGCACATTGTGGTGCTGTCATACCTTCTTTAAACGTCCAAGCACGTACTTCTTGTACACCAGCTGTAAAGTAAGTAGCAAGACCTAGTAATTCATACGCTTTACGAATTAAAATGTGAAGTCCTGGTTCTTCAATACCTAAATCTTCTAAGAACATTTCACGATCTTCATCGTCTAATGTCGCAATTTCTTCTTCGATTTTCGCACTAATCACGATGACTTCTGAACCTTCTTGGGCAGCATAATCGCGAATCGCTTGTACTTTTTCGTTGTCCGCATCGTTAATTTCATCTTCACCAACGTTTGCGATGTATAACATTTTTTTAGCTGTAAGGAGTTGTGCTTGGTTCACATATTTTTGATCTTCTTCATTAAATTCAATGCTACGTACAGGTTGCCCATTTTCAAGTACTTCTTTAATTTGTGACAAAATACGTACTTCATTTAATGCTGTTTTATCTTTTTGTTTCGCTAATTTTTCTAAACGTGGTAAGCGTTTTTCAACAGATTCTAAATCTGCTAAAACAAGCTCCATATTAATGACTTCAATATCATCAATTGGGTTAACACGGCCAGCGACGTGCGTCACATTTTCATCATCAAACGCACGAACCACTTGGCAAATCGCATCTACTTCACGAATATGTGATAAGAACTTATTCCCAAGTCCTTCACCTTTAGACGCACCTTTTACAATCCCAGCAATATCTGTAAATTCAAACGTTGTCGGAATCGTTTTTTTCGGGTTAACGATACGTGCTAATTCTGATAAACGTGTATCAGGTACTTCTACAATCCCAACGTTTGGATCGATAGTTGCGAATGGATAGTTCGCCGCAAGCGCACCCGCTTTTGTAATTGCATTAAAAAGTGTAGACTTCCCTACGTTTGGCAAGCCAACAATTCCAGCTGTTAAAGCCATATTTCATTACTCCTTCTCATCTTGACTCGCTTTTTCGAGTACTTTTTTTAATTTTTTATTAAACGTCTGACGTGGCAACATGATACTTCGTTGACAAGCGGTACACTTAATTCTTATATCTGCACCCATACGAATGATTTTAAATCGATTGGCACCACATGCATGTTGTTTCTTCATTTCTACTATATCATTGATTTCATATTTTGAAGACATCGATCTACTCCTCATCCTAATTTATTCATCATCACGGTTTCGGTTGCGTCATGTTTTTATACATTTGTGCTAAGTTTGGGACAGGTGCTTCAATATTTTCAGATTGTAAAAACCCTCTAATTTCTCGACGTAAAATACGCGCCCCTTTAAAATTTTCACCTGGCGACGTCTCGGCAGACACACGTAATGTCACTTGGTACGTTTCAATAGAATCCACACCTAACACTTGCGGTACATCTATAAAAATACCATATTTTTTTGGAATTGATTTTAAAAATACGCCCAATTTTTGTTCAACCAATTCAATATTTTCACTGGTCGAAATGGGAATATCGACCAGTGCCACCCCATTGGTTACCGAGAAGTTGGTGACTTCACTCATCGTACCATTTGGAATCGTGGATAATTCACCTGTAATCGACATAATGCGTGTAGAGCGTAGCCCAATGGATTTAACAGTTCCTTCAGCAATCGGTGAGCTATTATTTTTAATACTGACGTAATCGCCGACATCAAATTGATTTTCAAAAATGATAAAGAATCCAGTAATAATATCTTTAACTAGCGTCTGAGCACCAAAACCAATCGCAAGACCGACAACCCCTGCTCCGGCGAGAATACTTTCAACACTAATACCAAATTTACTTAAAATCGTTGTTCCCGTAATAAACCATACGATATAACCAACGACGTTTTGCACAAGTGTAATTAATGTTTTAGACCGTTTTGCACGCGGCGTCTTTTTAGATTTGTTATTCACTTTGAAAAATTGTGCAATGACTTTATTTAAAATTCGCGTCACAATAAATGCTGCGAGTACGTATATCAGCACAATGATTAATTTCGTTAAAAGATTGGAATACGTTTCAGGCTCTAATAAAGGTTGAATCATATTTTTTAGTATACTCTCGAGCTGTTTCATGTAAATGTCCTTTCTTTTTAAGTCATATTAAATGTCTTTTTTCAATAACTGTATGAGGCGACGATAATCTTGTTCCGAATAAAATTCTAATGTAATTTTACCCGTTGTACCAGAAGTCGAGACATCCACCTTTGTGCCATATTGAACAGCTAACTGTTGTTCATGTTGTTTGATTATTGAAGGTTTCGCTTTTTTTGACGCATTTAGACTCCCGGATGTCTTCTTTTTAACATTTGGTTGTTTTTCAGCAATTTTTGCCTCTAATGTGCGCACACTCCAAGATTCTTGAATTACTTTTTGCGCATATTGTTGCATTAATGAGGCATCTTTAAGTGCTAACAATGTCCGTCCGTGACCTCCTGACAATTGTCCCTCTCGAATCAAAGTTCTGATTTTAACAGGCAATTGTAGTAAGCGCAACATATTTGCAATATAAGGTCGTGATTTCCCAAGACGTTCTGCAACTTGTTGTTGGGTAAGACCTAATGCCTCCATCAGTTGTTGATAACTCTCTGCTTCTTCCAGAGGGTTTAAATCTTCACGTTGTAGATTCTCAATAATTGCGAGCTCACGCATACGTGAATCGTCCATCGTTTTAATTATAGCTGGCACTGTTTGAAGACCTGCACGTTCAGAAGCACGGAACCTACGTTCACCTGCTACGATGTAATACCCCTTTACGGAAGGTGTGACGACAATGGGCTGAAGTACACCATGTTGCTGTATAGACGTTGCTAACTCTGCTAACTTGTCTTGATCAAAATGTTGTCGTGGTTGATATGGATTGGGACGGATTTCTTCAAGGTTCAGTTGCACTATATTTTCCGAAAGTGGCATATCGTGTAAATCTGCCATCCACATCCCTCTTTTCAAAAATTTTTACGTTTTTATTGTACTGTTTGATGCCTTGATATACAAGACTTTCACAAAATTACAAGGCACTTAAAATAGTGTGTTAAATCATAATTTTCTGAAAAATGTGTTGACATATAAATAATTACCATGCTAAAGTGTGACTATCCAATTACAACCGCATGATTTTAAACACGATAAAAAGGAAAGTAGAACTTACACTGCTTTTACAGAGAGTCTTCATTTGCTGAGAGAAGATATTGAAAGAAAGTTTGAAAATGGCCTTGGAGTGTTGGCGCCGATATGAGGTGTCACCGGGTTCGCCCGTTATAGCGATACAGTATTAACATGTTTTAATGGCGTACTGGAATTGTTCCACACTTCTATGTACCTTTTATTAACATGGCGTACTGGAAGAGGCTACTTCAGTGATGGCGTAGCAAATTAAGGTGGTACCACGAACAAAGCTTTCGTCCTTTATTTCCGATTTACAAATCGGGTGTAAAGGAAGGAAGCTTTTTTGTTTGTTTATTCTAAAACGATAGAGGAGGTTAAACCATATGAAAGATACAGAACTCGCGCAAATTGCATTGACTGAAGATACGACAGGTGCTGTAGCAAATCCCATTTATTTATCTACTGCTTACCAGCACCAAGGTTTGGGTCTCTCTAAGGGCTATGACTATACACGTACAAAAAATCCCACACGTCATGCTTTTGAAACTGCGTTTGCGAAACTTGAAGGCGGAGTAGCCTCCTTTGCAACTGCGAGTGGGATGGCAAGCGTACAACTAGTCTGTAGCCTTTTTAAACCAGGAGATGAAATCCTTGTCTCCTATGATTTATACGGTGGGACGTTTAGGCTGTTTCAATATTACGAAGAGCAATACGGAGTTCATTTTAAATATGTGCATTTTGAAGATGTTACGCATGTACAACAACAGATTTCATCCCATACAAAAGCATTTTTTATTGAACCGATTTCCAATCCATTAATGATCGAAATAGACCTTGAACCATACTACTCGTTAGCCAAACAACATGGACTTATCACGATTATAGACAATACATTTTTAACACCTTATTTATCAACGCCATTAAATGACGGCGCAGATATCGTATTACACTCCGCCACAAAATATATCGGTGGACATAATGATGTGTTAGCTGGCGTTGTTACTGTCAAAGATCCTGATTTGGTCAATCAGTTTGCGCTCCTTCACAACATGATTGGTGCTACATTGTCACCATTTGACAGCTACTTATTACAACGTGGTTTAAAGACATTACATTTACGAGTCGCACGCGCTCAAGAAAATGCGCAACGTTTAGCTGCACGCTGTAAACATTTAGAGGGTATTCAAGAGGTCCTCTACAGTGGACGAACGGGCATGTTAAGTTTACGTTTAGAACAAAATTATAGTGTGGAAAAGTTACTCGATCATATTCATGTTTCTCGATTTGCAGAAAGTTTAGGTGGAACGGAAACGTTTATCACTTTTCCTTACACGCAAACACATGTCGATATGCCGGACGCTGAAAAAGATGCACGTGGTATCGATCAACACTTAATACGTTTGTCTTTAGGTATCGAAGCCTATGAAGATATTGAATCAGATTTTATACAGGCTTTAAATCAATCACGAGAAGGGGTGATACAATGACCCATTCCAAAACAACGCAACTGATTCATGACCACCATCGCGGCAAAACGTATCAAAGTGCGAATTTACCCTTGTATTATTCATCGACGTATCACCAACATAAGCTAGGTGGAGAAACCACATATGATTACGCAAGAAGTGGTAATCCTAATCGAGAACTACTCGAAAGAAAACTGGCTGAACTCGAAAACGGTACACATGGCTTTGCATTTAACTCAGGTATTAGTGCGATTACGAGTGTTTTTCTTACTCTAAAAGCAGGTGATCATGTCCTATTGCCTGACGACGTCTACGGTGGCACCTTCCGATTAACAGAACAAATTTTAAGTAAATTCGATATTCAGTTCACAACAGTCGACGCTGAAAAGACAGAAAATTTTGAAAAATATATTACACCTCGTACAAAATTGATTTATATTGAAACACCGTCTAATCCATTATTTAAAATAACGGATATTCGCGCAGTCGCTAAAATTGCACAACGTCACAATCTTTTATTAGCTGTAGACAATACGTTTATGACACCAATGGCTCAGAATCCATTAGATTTAGGCGCTGATATCGTGATTCATAGTGCTACGAAATTTCTGGGCGGTCATAGCGATTTAATTGCCGGTGCCGTTGTTACAAATCATGCTACGTTTGCTGAAGCCATTTATTTAATACAAAACGGTACAGGTTCAGGCCTTTCTGTTTACGACAGTTGGACATTAACACAACACATTAAAACGCTCGATGTGCGCTTTCAATACGCATCTAAAAGTGCTCAACGCATCGTGCGATTTTTAGAACAACATCCGGCTATTGCTGACGTATATTACCCAGGTTATAGCCCCGTGCATCTTAACCAAGCCACGCATGGTGGTGCTGTATTTGGATTTAGACTTAAACACGAACATCTTGCACAAACTTTTGTCGATGCATTACACCTGCCGTTAGTGTCTGTAAGTTTGGGTGGCGTAGAAACGATACTATCACATCCCCACTCTATGTCCCATGCGGCCATACCTCAACACATTCGAGAAGCAAGGGGCATCACATTTGGATTATTTAGACTTAGCGTTGGCTTAGAAGACACCGATACATTAATTAAAGACTTAGATGACGCATTAAAGGAGGTTTACGATGAGTCGCTTATTAAACACCCTAAAAGACAATATTCTAGTGGCTGATGGCGCAATGGGAACAATCCTTTACTCTGAAGGACTTGATACATGTCCAGAAGCTTACAATTTAACGCACCCAGAAAAAGTTGAACATATTCATCGTTCCTATATACAGGCTGGCGCTGACATTATTCAAACTAACACTTACGGTGCCAATTTTGAAAAGTTAAAAGCGTTCGGTTTAGAACATAAAGTACGTGACATTCATGAAGCTGCTGTTGCCATCGCAAAGCGTGCTGCTAAAGAAGATACGTTCATCCTTGGCACTATAGGTGGCTTTCGCGGCATTAAACAAGGTAATTTCTCACTACCTGCCATTCAATATCATACTGAAATTCAAGTAGATAGTTTAGTACAAGGCGGTGTGGATGGTCTTTTATTTGAAACATACTACGATTTGGATGAACTGCTCACCGTTATTAAAGCGACGCGTAAAAAGTACAACATTCCAATCATAGCCCAATTAACCGCTTCGAATACAAATTATTTAAGAGATGGCACTGTGATTAATGATGCACTAGAACAAGTCATTCAGGCTGGGGCCAATATCGTCGGTTTAAATTGTCACCATGGACCGCACCATATGAAAAATACCTTTAGCCATATTGCCCTACCATCGCACGCGTATCTTTCCTGTTATCCAAATGCCAGCTTGTTAGATATTGAAAATAATAACTTTAAATACAGTAATAATGCGACGTACTTTGGAGAAGTCGCAGAACAATTAATTCAAGAAGGTGTTCGGATTATCGGCGGCTGTTGTGGGACCACGCCAGAACATATTCATCATATTAAAACGTCCGTGCAGGGGTTAAAACCGATTAAACATAAAAAAGTGATACCCATTCATAAGAAACAAGAGAGTACGCAACATCCGTCATCAAAACTTAATTTAAAAGAACGCGTGACAAGACAACCTACCATTATTGTTGAGTTGGACACACCAAAACACCTTGATACCGGGCGTTTTTTTAAAAATATCGAAGCGCTGGATCGCGCCAATATTGACGCCGTAACGCTAGCAGATAATTCACTCGCTACGGTCCGCATTTCCAACGTGGCCGCAGCAAGTTTAATCAAACAAAAGTATCATATTGAGCCACTTGTTCACATTACTTGCCGTGATCGTAATCTCATCGGTTTACAATCACATCTTCTTGGCTTATCACTACTCGGTATTAACGAAATTTTAGCCATAACTGGAGACCCTTCAAAAGTAGGCCATCTCCCAGGTGCGACGAATGTTTATGATGTGAACTCTAAAGGATTAACAGAACTTGCCTTACGCTTTAATGAAGGTATTAACACAGACGGTGATGCGCTGAAGAGACGTACCAATTTCAACATCGCTGGTGGTTTTGACCCTCATGTCAGAAATATTGATGCAGCTGTCCGAAAACTCGAAACTAAAATTGAAAGTGGCATGCATTATTTCATTACGCAACCCGTATTTACTAAAGAAAAAATTGTTGAAATTTATGAAGCAACGAAACATCTCAACGTGCCTTTATTTATAGGTATCATGCCTATCACGAGTTATAACAATGCGCTATTTCTTCATAACGAAGTGCCGGGCATCAAAATGACTGACGATGTATTAGCACGCTTCAAAGCTGTTGCAGGTGATAAAGCGGCGACATACGAACTTTCCATTTCCATTTGTAAATCATTAATTGATACCGTACATCAATACTTTAATGGTTTATATCTCATTACACCGTTCGAACGTGTCGACTATTCTTTAGAACTTGCAGCTTACTCAAAATCAATCACATCAACCAATCAGGAGGTTATATTATGACAATTAAAACAACTAACTTAGGATTCCCAAGACTTGGACGTAAACGTGAATGGAAAAAAGCGATTGAAAACTACTGGAATCAAGCGATTACGAAAGCAGAATTAGATGAAACGTTACTCAATTTACAACGTGAAAATTTATTACTTCAAAAAAATCATCATTTAGATAGTGTACCAGTCGGTGACTTTTCACTTTATGACCATATTCTAGATACATCTTTACTATTTAATATTATCCCTGAACGTTTCCAAGGACGTGAGGTTGATGATGATTTACTTTTTGATATTGCACGTGGTAATAAAGAACACGTCGCAAGTGCACTCATTAAATGGTTTAATACAAACTATCACTATATTGTACCTGAATGGGATCATGTCACACCTAAATTAGGGCGTCATGTCATTTTAGAACGCTTTAACTATGCGAAATCGCTTAACATTAATGCGCACCCTGTGATTGTCGGCCCTATTACTTTCGTCAAATTATCAAAAGGCGGCGAACAATCACTTGAAGAAAAAGTACGTACCCTACTTCCACTATATATCGAAGCTTTCGAAGCTTTAATTCAAGCAGGTGCGGAATTGATTCAAGTTGATGAGCCCGTGTTAGTCACAGATGATGGTGAAGATTTAGAGGCCATTACACGTGAGGCGTATGAGGCTTTTGCAGGGGCTGAAGTGGCTCAAAAATTAATCATTCAAACGTATTTTGAACGCGCTAACGTCAAATTCTTAAGCAGCCTTCCGGTAAAAGGGTTGGGTTTAGATTTTGTACATGACCGTGGAGAAAACTTGAAACAAATTAAAAACGGTGACTTCGATTCATCTAAAACATTATTCGCTGGTATCATTGACGGTCGTAATGTATGGGCGGCTGATGTTCAAGCTAAAAAAGCGCTCATTGAAACATTAACAACTTATACAGATGATCTTTATATCAACCCTTCATCATCATTGCTTCACGTTCCGGTATCATTAGATGATGAAACATTGGATGAAACGGTACGTGATGGTTTAAGTTTTGCGACAGAAAAATTAGAAGAATTAGATGCATTAAAGCGTGCAATCAATGAAGGAAATCATGAAAAATTAGACACATTACAGGCCCAATATGATCGTTTCCAAAATCAAGATTTCAAAAATTTAACATACGACTTTGACAGTGTGCGTGCTTCACGTGAATCTAAGTTTGAAACACGTAAAGTATTACAACAAGAACGTTTAAATTTACCTGATTTACCTACAACGACGATTGGATCATTTCCACAATCTCCAGAAGTACGAAAAAAACGTGCGGATTGGAAAAACAATCGTATTTCAAATGAGGAATACGAAACATTCTTAAAAGCGGAAATTGGACGTTGGATCGATATTCAAGAAGATATTGGCTTAGACGTGTTTGTCCATGGTGAATTCGAACGTAACGACATGGTTGAATTCTTTGGTGAAAAACTTCAAGGATTTTTAGTGACAAAATTCGGTTGGGTGCAGTCTTATGGTTCTCGTGCGGTGAAACCACCGATTATATATGGTGATGTGAAATGGACAGCACCGCTAACAGTCAAAGAAACTGTTTATGCACAAAGCTTAACAGACAAACCTGTCAAAGGTATGCTTACGGGTCCTGTGACGATTTTAAACTGGTCATTTGAACGTGTAGACTTACCGCGAGAAGAGGTACAAAACCAAATCGCTTTAGCTATTAATGAGGAAGTGTTAGCGCTCGAGGAAGCTGGTATTAAAGTCATTCAAGTGGATGAACCTGCATTACGTGAAGGCTTACCACTGCGTAAAGCCTATCATGAAGATTATTTACGTAAAGCCGTGCATAGCTTCAAACTGGCGACATCATCAGTGGCGGATCATACACAAATCCACACACATATGTGCTACTCACAATTTGGTCAAATCATTCATGCGATTCATGAACTTGATGCGGATGTTATTTCTATTGAAACATCACGTAGTCATGGCGATTTAATCAAAGACTTTGAAGATATCAATTATGATTTAGGTATCGGCTTAGGCGTATACGATATTCATAGTCCGCGTATTCCTACTGAAGATGAAATAACGACGGCCATTCAAAGAGGCTTACAACAAATTGACCGCTCACTCTTCTGGGTGAACCCAGACTGTGGTTTGAAAACGCGTAAAGAAGCAGAAGTGAAAGACGCTTTAAACGTTCTCGTGAACAGCGCGAAAAAACTACGTCAACATACGACAACACCGACAGCATAATCACTTTTAGAAAGGATGATAGCCATGTCCTATCCATTATGGCAACAACTTGATCATTTAAAGTCCCTGACATGGGTGGATTTAACACATACCTTCAACGCACACTCCCCTCACTTTAGTGCGTTTGAAGGTGCTCAAATTGACACCCCATTCACTGTTCAAAAAGATGGATTTTTTGTTCAACAGTGGCAGCTTGTGACACAATACGGCACCCATATTGATGCCCCTATTCACTTTGTAGATCACACACGGTACTTACATGAATTGGCGCTTAAAGAATTGGTACTCCCGTTAATTGTGCTCGATTTTTCTAAAGAAGTAGCGGAAAATGCTGACTTTGTGCTTACACGTGAACACGTTGAACAGTGGGAAGCACAAAATGGGACAATCGAACCTGACACGTTCGTCGCCTTTCGAAGTGATTGGTCGAAACGTTGGCCTCATACGGAACAATTTGAAAATAAAGATGCTGAAGGCCATCAACATCTTCCCGGTTGGGGGCTTGATGCTTTAAAATTTTTAATCGAAACACGTCACGTAAAAGCCATTGGTCATGAAACATTTGATACCGATGCTTCTGTTGATATTCGAAAACATGGTGATATCGCAGGTGAACGTTATGTTTTAGGACAAGATACGTATCAAATTGAGCTTTTAAACAATTTAGATCAACTTCCTACACGTGGCGCAATCATTTATCACATCCCGCCAAAACCTGATCAAGCTCCTGGATTTCCTGTGCGTAGTTTTGCGATACTTCCAGAATAAAAAATGATAATTTATCGGGGACTCAAAAATAACAACTCTAAAAATCAAAAAGCCAGCAAATTTCATGAACTAATGAATTTGTTGGCTATTATTTTTCTATATAAATAAATATATTTTTAATGATGGACACTATGATGACTTGCAATTGATTCCTTAGCCGAGATTTCTGAGGCATAAAGCCGAATCCGAAATTCCTTTTTAAGGTAAAACGCCTAGAAGCGAGGTGTTAGGGACAATTATAAATTGAAAAGCTTTACGTCCTATCCATCATTTTTATGTTATTATATTTAATAATAAATAATTTTTATAGGAGGACGTTATGTTGAGAGCATCGTGGGTGTTGTGGAGCATCATAACAGCTTTTTGGTTCATTTTATATTTAAGTGTATCGGCTTTTTTATGGTTACGTGAAGTTGACGGTACCGGTACAGTTCAAACGCCAGAATTAAAACTGATTTCCATCGGTGTATGGAGTGTATTTTATATCATTCCATGTTGCATTCAAATCATATGGTTCATTTTCAATCTGATTAAATCTAAAAAATAGCCGTTATACCGCTAATACAACACCAAGCAAAAATTGCATTATTTCGTATTCAAAAGTTTACATATATCAACGTTAATGATGACGTCATATTTTTTAAATGATGCATCAACATCAATGTCATACTTATCTTAGGGGGATTTTTTATGAAAATATCGTGGATTATATGGTGGATTTTTAATGCCTTTTGGTTATTATTGTCTATTATTGGAGTAATCGTCATATTAAATATGAATGGCCCAGCTCATCAAATTTCATCTGACGCTATACATATTTATTTCGTTATAATCCTAATTTGGCTGGCACAATTCATTATTCCGTTCACGATTCAATTTACTTGGATGGTGATTAATATTACATTAACAATCAAAGAACGTAATAAACCGAAATATCAAGAGAAAGTGTGATTAAAATGTTGCAAGCAGTGTTACATGGCATTTTACTCGCATTAGGCTTGATTTTACCGTTAGGTGCTCAAAATGTCTTTGTTTTTAATCAAGGGGCAAATCACAAAAATTGGGTGCGTACCCTACCGGTCATCGTGACTGCAGGTTTATGTGATACGTTATTAATTTTACTTGCGGTTTTAGGCGTCTCTTTAGTGTTGATGTCTTTACCTACGCTTCAATTGGTCGTTTATATCATTGGTTTCATTTTTTTACTTTATATGGCCTGGTCATTATGGCGTGAAAAGCCTGCGTCAATAGAAAAGCAGACACAAATGTCGGCTAAGAAACAAATTGGCTTTGCCCTCTCAGTTTCACTGTTAAATCCGCATGCGATTATGGATACTATCGGCGTTATCGGGACAAGTGCAGCGCTTTATACAGGAAGTGAAAAAGTCATCTTTACGCTAGCAACGATTACGGTATCATGGGTATGGTTTATCACGTTAGTCTTATTGGGACGTTTTGTAGGTCATGTCGATCGTACGGGTAAATTTATTATTATATTAAACAAATGCTCAAGTATCATTATCATTGTCGTAGCAATCATCATCCTTAAAAACATTCTTCAACTTTTATAATTCTACTTATATTTAACTTTCTTAAGAGGTGTTCAATATCACCTCTCTTTTTTTTCGGCATCCATATAAATGTTATCTCATTAAATGCACTTTAACTTAATAGATTTATAGAATGTTATTTTTGTAATTTTAAAAACAATAACAACTTATATTATTTAAAGTATATATACCAACCTACATTTTATCATTTTATGTTATGATTACCACAATACAATTTTTATTGATATTTAAAAACTTAAAAAAGGGTGGGAGCGCAGATGGATTTCATTAAAAAGTACAAATGGTTTATTATCAGTGGTATTGTGGCGTTAGCTGTCATTATTTTACTCACATTCGTATTCATTAAAAATAAGAAAGTAAATGTAGAAGATGATGTCAAAGTCGAATTTTCAGGATACAACGGATCAGGTTATGCACATATCACTGATAAGTCCTTAGAAAAAATTACAAATAAACTTTTAGCTCAAGCATTAAGACAGGCAGATTTTAAAAATAAAGATGTCATTGAGATGATTGAAAAAGGTAATACAGACGACTTAGATAGCGAAAAATTCACTAAAGAAGAACAAGATCAATTGTTGAAAGCAGGAAAGATATTAGAAAGCTTTGACCTTGATATTGATAAAGAAGATAAATTATCAAATGGTGACAAAATTAAAGTCACGTTAAAAATTAAGAAAAACATGTCAAAAGAGTATCAACTAAAAGCAAAAGAATTCACTAAAGAATTTAAAGTGTCCGGTTTAAAAAATCCGAAATCTCTTGATGCAAAATCTTTATTTGAAGGCTTAAATCCAACATTTACTGGATTGAATGGTAGCGGGCAACTACATCTTTTATATAAAGATGCACCTGAATCAATCAAAAAGCTATCTCTTTCAAACTTTGAATTTACCGTCCCAAATAATGGAAAACTGAAAAATGGAGATAAAGTCAAGTTAGAAGTACCTGAAGAAGTTGTCAAGCAAATTAATGATAGTGAATCCACGAACTTTAAGGGCAATACAACATATGAATTAGAAGTAAAAGATTTAAAAGACATTAATAAGCTAGAAAACGTGAGCGCTTTATTAGAAGACAACACTAAACTTATTAATGATCGTTTTAAAAGTTCAAGTTATTCAAAATCCTCTACCGAACAAATTGGTCAATACTTTAAAACGAGCAATAATGTAGAATCAGAATTTGCTTTTGGTTCAAGCGATAGTGATGACACGTCTGAAAAAATCTCACCCGTGAACGACATCGAAGACACTAGAGTGACGTTAATTACTGCAGTAAAAGTCACTGAAACAAGCAAATACTCTGACCCAGAGGTAAAATATGCGTACTCTGGTTACTCAAATTATCTTTTAGAAGGCAACCGATTAACCAAAGACGATACGACTAAAGAAATTGACGAATTAAATTCAGAAGAAGATTTAGAAGAATTTAATAATACGTTAGATAGCAATGGTTTCATCGCATTATAAATCATTTAAACAAGATGATATCATTAATAAAAAAGAGCTGGGATATAAATCATTAAACTTATGATTGTCCCTAACGCCTCGCTTTTCTAGGCGCCTTACCTCAACTAATTTTGAGAGCAAAAATCTTTTAGATTTTTGCTCTCAAAATGGATTTTCGATTACGGCTAAATGCCTCAGAAGTCTCGGCTAAGGGATCAATCACAATGCATCATAGTGTCTATCACTAAGACTAAATCGATATATATAGATAAATAATAGTTAACAAAGTTCATGTATCAATGAATTTTGTTGGCTTATTTTTAATTAACAGGTCTGCTTTGTCACTGCCTTTTTTTATTTTAGAGTCAATTAAAGTTGAGGTAGCAACTTTTTAAGCGTATGCACCACTAATTAATACTTCCGTAAAAATTGTGCATCTTCTTCGTGATAGGTCGTCATCACAAATTGATGTACATCATGAATCACGCGATTAATGACATCCGTAGACTGTGCTAATATACGTACCGTTAGCCCATGTGTCGGCAATAATGTGACGCCGACACGACATGTAGGATTAATGTGCTGAGTGACCACATCCTGAACCGCTTCAACACATTTTTGGTTCACGTGTGGACTCATATAAAAACATGTCCCTAGATGGGTAAAGCCTTCCATATATCCAATATCAGATACTTTATTTTTATGAGTGTCTAATCGTAAATGATCATAAACAACCAATTGACCATCCACTTCAATTTCATTTAATAAATGTAAGTAGTCGTATTGAAACATACGCCCTTCTTTGTCATAACCCGGAGTCAGAATATCTGAATAAAACATTGTCGCATGCTTTGACAGTTTAAAAACATTATGTTGGTAAAATTTAGCGTGTGTATAACCAATAATTGGATCTCCAATGTATTCCATAAAACTTTCATCCTCCAACATGAAAGTTTGATATTGTTCCACACGATCTGCCAACGTTTTAAAAACAATGGTCGCCCCTTGATTTGTTAAAACAGCATGCGCATTTTTTTCAAAGTGTATGTGCATCCGGTAGCGGTCACCATCGACAAAGCCACCACCTAATTGAATTAAAAACATAGTCGGATGTGGACTGCCATTAAGATACGATGGACGTAATACTTTGAGCCCACCTTGAAAATACGTTTTACCATTTATCGTTTTGGACCCATCATGTTTAAATGTGAGATCCAGTTCCCCTGTCCAATCTGAAATGGCCATACTATGCTAATCCTTCAAGAAAAACGTCTTTACGAATCCACGCGATGACATCTTCTAAACCTTCATCTGTTTTTAAATTCGTAAATGTGAAGGGGCGGTCTTTTCTAAACTTCGTCGTATCTTCAGCCATTTGATCTAAAGAGGCACCAACGTGCGGCGCAAGGTCTGTTTTATTGATAATAAAATAATCAGATTTTATCATCCCTTGCCCCCCTTTTCGAGGAATCTTCTCTCCTTGCGCAACATCAATGATATAGATTGAAAAGTCCACAAGTTCTGGACTAAATGTTGCTGCTAAATTATCACCACCTGATTCAATAAACAATAATTCTATATCAGGATGTCGTTCCATTAATTCATCTATTGCCGCAAAATTCATAGAGGCATCTTCACGGATGGCAGTGTGCGGGCAGCCTCCGGTCTCAACGCCAATGATACGATCTTCAGGTAAAACACCTGTTGCGACAAGAATTTTTTCATCTTCTTTTGTATAAATATCATTTGTAATGACACCTATACTTTTATCCTTCGATAATTGTTTCACGACTTTCTCAATAAGTTGCGTTTTGCCTGCCCCAACAGGACCCCCAATACCAATTTTTACAGGTTTCATATTAAATCCTCCTACGAAATAAAGATTCTAACGTTCACATTTTCATGTTCTAATTGATTCATCTCAATGCCTGGTGCAGTAAGTCCAAAATTGGATGTTTCTTGATGCATAATAGACTTACGCGTTTCTGTAATAAAAGCCATCATATCCATAACAATTTTTTGTCCTTCTGTTTGTCCTAACGGTATGGCTCGCACCGCATTTTGCGTTAAACTTGAAATATTTTGGTATAAAAAATAATCGATAATTCGTTCTAAAGCAATACCTAAATGATGTCCTAATAATGTAAATACTACTGCAGGATGACCATGAAGCCGATATGCACTGACTTCTTTAAAATACCAATTTAACCATTGGTCATCATAAAGCGTATGTGCCAAGTGTGCCATACGTTTTCCCATTTGCTTTGTACCCACACGCGTTTCTCTAGGAATATTTTGTACAAACAATAATTGATCAATGCGTTTCATTTCTGCGATATTGTTATTTTCAACCGCTTCATACGTCATACGCATCGCTAAACCATCGGTATACGTTAACTGCTCTGTAAGAAACACTTCTAACCAGTTTTGAAACGATGCCGCATCGTCGACGTCATTCCGTTGAATGTACGTTTCTAATCCATATGAATGACTAAATGCACCCGTTGGAAATTGTGAATCACAAAATTGAAAGAGCTTTAGTTCAGCTTGATTAATCATGAGAATGTCCTATATGTTTAAAGGCTTGATTGACTTTACGTGCTTCACGTTCATAAGGAATGCCTAAACCTTTCAATAGGTCCTCAACTAAGTAATCATATTGAACGAGCATTTCCGTGTCAGTGAATTGTGCAGGTAAATGACGGTTACCTAATTGATGCGCAATGTCACCCATTTCTTTCAACGAGCGTGGCTTTATCGCGATAATATCTTCAGAATTAACATCTATAATAATCATATTGCTTTCATCACGATATAAAATATCTCCATATTGTAAATCGATGGGCTGATTTAAGCGAATGCCTATTTCTGTACCGTGATCCGTTGTGACACGTTGGATACGTTTAACGAGATCAGAATTTTCAAGATATACTTTCTCAATGTGCATGTGTTTTTCTTCTTGTGTTAAATTTGCGATATTACCTTGAATGGATTCTACTATCATGTGGTCATCTCCTTTTCTTCGACACTTATTTTAACATTTACAGATAGAAACGAATAATAAAACACTTTCGTAGAATAACAAATAAACAAAGAGGTAGTCTCAGGTCACACTAAAAAGAGCGTTGCCAGTACATCTGACAACGCCCTTTAAATTCCATTATTTTATTATCATACTATTTCAGATGCTGGGCACCTTTTGTTTTTTTACAGGATGATCTAATACAAAAGTGGCGCCAACTGTATTTTTACGATATTGGTAAATGAAATAGCCGAGCCATAACGCCGTACACCCTATTGCGATAACGTAGCTCAAATTAAGGTCCAAACCGAATCCTATTGGTTGACTTAAAATATAAGTGAACAAATTCCATGTCATGAACGTTGCTGGAACTGCCGCTACCCAAAAGTTTTTCTTCGCAATCAACAAATACATTGCACCTACCCATAATGCGACCGCTGCAGTCGTCTGATTAGCCCAAGAAAAATAGCGCCATAAAATCGTAAAGTCGATTTGAGTCAGTAAAAAGCTTGCTACAAATAACGGAACAGCCACAAGAAATCGTTTACCAATGGCCTTTTGTCCTAAATGAATATAATCTGCAATAATCATCCGCGCACTTCTAAATGATGTATCACCACTTGTAATCGGTAAAATAATAACACCTAAAATAGCAATTGTTCCAAACACTGAACCTAAAAGCATCGTTGCGACTTTACTTACTACAAGTGCCGCTTCACCTTGAGCCAATACGTTTTGTAAACCTCCGTAACTACCAAACAAGCTCATCGCTGCCGCTGCCCAAATCATTGCGATGATACCTTCTGCGATCATCATACCGTAAAAAATCACACGCGCATTTTTCTCTTTATTTGTCGTACGTGAAATAATCGGTGACTGTGTCGCATGAAAACCTGATAACGCCCCACAAGTAATCGTAAAGAACAGCAGAGGAAATATCGGCGCATGGTCAGGATGCATATTTTGTAATGTTAACTCAGGAATTGGCGCGCCAGTTTGAATTAATCTGAATCCTACGCCCACAGCACTAATGACAAGTAACGCCCCAAATACAGGATAAATACGTCCAATGATTTTATCGATTGGCAATACTGTCGATAAAATATAGTACACAAAAATCACGAAAATAATAAAGCCTAATGCTATGCGACCATCCATTAAATTATGAAGTAACAAGGCAGGGCTCGTTACGAAAACCGTTCCTGTTAGCAAAAGTAACAATAATGTAAAGACATTCACCACATGCTTCATTGCTTGACCTAAAAATTTCCCAGCAAGCTGTGGTAAATGTGCACCACGATTTCGAATAGAAATCATCCCTGTTAAATAATCATGGACCGCTCCAGCAAAAATACATCCAACTACAATCCATATAAAGGCAACCGGACCATAGAGTGCTCCCATAATCGGTCCAAAAATAGGTCCCACACCCGCTATATTAAGTAATTGTATAAGTGAATTAGAAGATGTTTTCATTGGGACATAATCGACATTATCGCGTTGGTCGTGTGCTGGTGTTGGTCGATCATATTTAGGACCAAACATGTAATCAATATATTTTCCATAAGTAAAATAGCCTAAAATCAACACAATGATACAAACAATAAACGTAATCATCGTACTCCCCCTTTTTCCCCTTAAATAATTTTGAAAGCGCTTTCTAATATTGTATACGATATGCTCTTCATTCACAATATTGACACAAATTTAAATTCAAAAAATAAAATGTCGCGCTTACGTGTTTACCGCGATTCAACCTTCGTCGCATTTTTTTCCCGAAGTTTTCTTATGGCATCTAAAGTAATGAAACGCGCTAAGACGACATTGAAGATTCACAAATTTATAAGGTATCGCTTTTCATCGTCACTTTAAAAAGGATGTTTCAATATCGTATGACTTAGGTAAACAGTTAATGTGAACACCATTAGAATTGTGCGATTGTTAAATTTTATTTCGAATTTGAAATTTTTTGCTTGAAATGGTTTGAATTATGGTATATTATTTATACCGTAAAGTAATAAAACATAACTAGGGGGCATTTTAAAATGGCAAAATATAATTTCGATCAAGTACACAGCACATTAGACTTTTCAATTAAACATTTAATGGTATCTAAAGTTAAAGGCACTTTTGATGATTATCATGTCGAGTTAACTGGTGATCTAAACGACCTTTCAACTGTAGAAGCAACAGTGAAAATTGATGTTGATTCAATTAATACAGGTAACAAAGATCGTGATAATCACTTAAAATCAGCTGATTTCTTCAACACAGATGAAAACAAAGAAATTACATTTAAAACGACTAAAATTACTGAAGATAGCGTAACTGGAGATTTAACAATAGCTGGTCAAACACATGAAGAAACATTTGATTTCGATTTTAATGGCATTAGTGTGAATCCTATGTCAGGTGGTAAAGTTACTGGTTTTTCTGTATCAGGTAAAATCAACCGTGAAAAATACGGCGTAGATTTCAACCAAGCTTTAGAAACAGGCGGCGTTATGATTGGTAAAGATGTAAAATTTGAAGCTGATGCTGAATTCTCTGTAGAAGAATAGTACGTATTCTTTATAATGCTTTTCACGTAAAATTCATATAAAAATGGCCTTCAACGTAAACTTTTAGAGATATACGCTGAAGGCTTTTATTATGCGTATTAAGCGCATTCAATTCAGATGCTGTGTTAATAGCGAATATTAAACAATATCACACATTACCAAACTTACATGTTTTTTATGTATTTTTAAAAGCGGGTATAGTTCATTGAAAACGTTAAGGAGGTCATCCATATGCTTAAAATGAAAGCATGGCAAAAAGAACGCGACACACTGCATCGCATTGCGCAAATGCTCGGTAAATATAAACTTGCGAGTGCCTTTCAAGAACCCCAATGGGCACATGTTATTTTAGACGTTACAACGACCGGCTTTTCAACAGGTCTATTATTCTATCATGATTGTACCTATACCATCCAAGTCGACTTACAAGCGCATCGAATCGAAATTGTAACAGATCGTGGCCGCGCTGATTATCCATTAAAAGATGGCACATCCATCCAAACCTATTACATCTGGATCACACGTACGTTAAAACAATTCGATATTGATGTTTCAATCTACCCTGTACCGCAAGAAGTAGCGGATCTTACACCTTTTGATGAAGATACCGTTCATCATCACTATAATGAAAAAATAAGTTTAGAAGTTTTACAGTTAATGAAATTTGCGGTACGTGCGTTAAGCCAATTTATTGCTCCATTTCGTGCGCGTAAAGTGAAGCCAGGCTTGTTTTGGGGAACATTTGATATATCCACGTTACTCAATTACAACGCTTTTCACGAAACATTTAAACCTTCGCAAGTGATTGAATACGCAGCTTTTGATGAACATTTTATCGAATTTGGCTTTTGGTTTGGAGACGAAACATTTGAAGGTCCAACTTTCTTTATATTGCCCTATCCATTTGTCGATGCATCGTTTACATTTGATCAACCTTTATTGGATCACGCGTATTTTGATACGTCATTAACAGAATTAATCTATCCATTAGATGCTGTAACTCCAGAATCATTTTATGACTTACAAACATTTTTTAATCAAGGATTTCATATTTTTAAAGACCATTTATCATGGCAACATTGTCAACATTATGAAGTACCGCTAAAAATGGCACAAAATCAAATTGGAAAATCACCTATTAAAACACAGCGGTAAGTCTTCCCTCATAGATGATGACAAAAAGAAGGCAGGACATCAACCACCTCATTTTGATTATTCCTAACACCTCGCTTTTCGAGGTACCTCTGAATTCTCGGCTAAGGAAGTAATCAAAGTCATGTTTAATTCCTCATACAAAAACCCCCTATAAAGTTTTCACTTTTTAAGTGTCTACTTTATAGGGAGTAATATATGAATACGTTTTGATGGCTGTATTGATATACAGGATTGTTATGTCCACCTTCTTTTACCTTATAAAACAAAGAAAGCACTATTCAAATTTATTTGCTGCTTCTCCATGTATATTTAAGCCATTTTTAACAATGCCTTCGTTTTGAACTGGCGCAATTTCTTTGCCGTACGTATATACATTGCCTTTAACTTCTAATCCTTCTACTTCTGCACCATCTAAAATACTAATGCCAATCGCAGATAATTCTTTAATGACACCTTTTACTAATGATTCACCTGTGCCACCATACGTTTCCACATTTTCGTGTACCGTAATTTGACCCACAGGCTTACTGATTTGGATACCTACTGCACCATCACCATGTGTCTCAATGCGTTTTAAATGAAGTTCCTTGATCGTTCCATCATAGTTATTAATACCTCGCGCACCTGTTCCTTTAGTCATAATTGGAGCTTGAATATCCAACAACTGAATATGACCGAAATTCACAAAGCCGATTCCGCTGGTACCTTCTGACAACACATCATTTTGAACAATCCATTCTTTAACAGCACCCCAGTTATCAAGAACCATGTCATTAAACCCGTACGTTTTTGTAATACCATGGTTCTCTACACGTTCAACATGTGCATTACTTACTGTAAATACACCACCAGAAATACGATCAGCTACACCTTGTTTCAATAGACCATGCGTATAAACATCTTTAGTCGTAATTAAATTTGCGTGAATTTTTGCCTCTTTTGTACCTGATACGAAAACACCGCTACCATTCACGGGTTCGCCGTCACGTCCAATGGAAACATCAGTAATTTGCGTATCAAAACGAATCTGTGGCGTACGATTCCAAACCGTAAGCCCCCCTTGAATAACAGTAACGCCAAACCCAGAAGGTCCTTCAGATTTGTGAGTAACATCCGCTTCTACCACATTAACATCAGTGATTTCCACATGAATATCATCAGAAGCATCGTCTGCAGTAAGATTAACCGCACCATAAGTTGTGACATGTTCAAGTTTAAAGTCACCGTTCACACCTTGCGATTGAAAACTCACCGCATCTTCATGTTTCTTAGTACGTAAAGTCAAATTTTTTAATGCGTTATTTGCAGTTAGGATAATCAATTGACCATTGCCTGTAATTTCGATTGAACGCGCTTTCCCTTCAAGTTGCACACCTGTTGCTAAAGTAATGGGACTTTCCACATTAATATTGTCTGTTATTACAATCTGTGCATGCTCTACGTTGGCTTCATTTAATTCTTCTAATGTTTTAACTTCTACCATTATTACGCCACCTATCTCTGTCTATTATTTTTGAAATACATCATGATATTCTGAGTGCTTTTCAAGAATGCCTTTTGCGAATGGGCACGTTGCTAAAATCATCTTGTCATTTTCACGCGCATAATCTACCGCTGCTTGTACAAGTTTTTTTCCGATACCTTGACCTTGTAAATGGTCACTCACTTCAGTATGGTCAATAATAATACGATCATTACCTGATGGAACATAAGTCATCAGCGCATCGAAATGATTTTCTGACTCTCCGACATAAAACTTATTTTCTCCATGTTTAACTTCTACCATAGCAATCATCCTTTATCATTATTTTTCCTACTATAAAAATGATACCACCATTGCGCACCATTTAACCAATATTATGCTATAAAAGTATTTAGACATAACGTGCCGTGTTAAAACAACGCTAATATAAAAAAGACGCGTATGTCTATCGTAGAGACACACCCGTCTTAATGGTTATTGATTTGCTAAATAATTGTCTGGGTTCACTGCATACTGATTTCCTATGCCACCTGACATACGTTGGAAATGTAAGTGTGGACCTGTAGAATTCCCAGTGCTACCTGATAAACCAATTTGTTGTCCTTTTTTAACAGTATCACCTGCTTGAACATTTAATTGATTCATATGCATATACCATTGGTAATAATTACTATTCGCTTCTTGAATAGTAATTTGGTTACCTCCACCGTAATTGCTCCAACCACTGTCAATAACTTTACCATCAGTAAATGAATACACTGGTGTATTTTCAGGCATACCGTAGTCTACCCCGTAGTGTGCCCCACCTGTCGTATACTGTCCATATGGTTGCCACTTCGGATACTTTTTAAGCCATCCCGACGCAGCTTGACTCGTGTTCGACGTACCGTCATGATTTTGCTGAGCATTACCACCAGAATGTTGTTGAGGCATGCCATAAGAAGCGGCTCTTCCACCTTGTGTACCATTACCTGTTTGATCTGTCGCATTTACATGCCAATCTCCCTGAGACTGCGTGTACGCCTGTGACGCATCGTATTGTGATTGATTATTACGGTATTGGGCTTGAATGGCTTCATGAGATTGGCTAGGTGTGTCACTATTGTCATTTTGGAATGTTTGTGTGTAATACACATAGTGCATATGACCGTTGGCATCAGTATATGATGATTGATATAAACCTTGTTCAAACATCGACACATCCCAATGACCATCTATTGTATGATGATAATTACCATGCACATCTATCGTAATATAATCATTCGTTTCTTCTGAAAATGTTGTAGTATAAGCTGACAGTTGGATACCTTCTGACGCTTCGGCATCTCCATGCATGAGACCAAACGTCGCAAATCCAATAGTAGCGATTGTCGCAGCTGTTACTTTTTTCATATAAATCCTCCTAAAACTAATGCATTATTAAAGCTAACAGCATGGTAACATATTTATACCACCAAGCAAGGTTTGTTATTAATTTAAAGTCATTTTGTAAAACAGTAGTAAACAAAAGCGTTTGTTTAACAATTTAATAACATTGCATTTTCTGTTTTGTAATATCATTCCATACACAACTCAGCACATTATTTTGAAACTTTCTACTTTACAGAAATGATAGTATCGGTTATAATTATCTCGAATTCGAAATAATAAACAAAGAAGGTGTTGTCTTTGAATCGTACAGAGACGTCATTAAAAGTTTTTATTGGCCTTAAACGCACAAACGACATGTTAGATAAGAAAATTCATAAAGATATCAAATCATATGGTCTCAATGTTACAGAATTTGCTGTATTAGAAGTGCTCTACAATCGTGGAGAACATACCATTCAACGCATTAAAGAGCGCATTTTAATCGCAAGTAGTAGTACCACGTATGTCGTTACTAACTTAGAGAAAAAAGGATATATAAAGCGTCGTCAAGATCCAAAAGATAGACGTGTGAGTTATGCCTCACTTACTGATAAAGGACAAGCATTTATGGAAGAGATTTTTCCACAGCACGCTGACGCTATTGCTTCAGTATTCTCAGATTTAACAGAAGAAGAACTTGAAAGTTTACAAAAAGTTCTCAAACGCATTAGTACACAAGCCGAGTAATATGGGCTCAGTGTACTTGATTTTTACATTAAAATTATTTCGAATTAGAAATATAATTAAGGGAGAGATTTGATTATGATTCAATTTCCATTAAAAGGTATTCATCATGTGACTGCAATGACAGATGATGCTGAACGTAACTACCACTTTTTTACAGATGTTTTAGGCATGCGCCTTGTGAAAAAAACAGTCAATCAAGATGATATTTATACGTACCATACATTTTTTGCCGATGATGAAGGCAATGCAGGTACTGATATGACATTCTTTGATTTTCCAAACAATCCAAAAGGTCAAAAAGGAACAAATTCAATCAGCCGTCCTTCATTTCGTGTTCCAAATGATGCAGCACTCGAATACTATCAAGCACGTTTTGATGCATTTAATGTAAAACATGATGGTATTCAAGACTTATTCGGTAAAAAAGTGTTACCCTTTGAAGAAGAGGACGGTCAGACTTACCAATTGATTTCTGATGAAAATAATACAGGTGTCGCACCTGGCGTACCTTGGAAAAATGGACCTGTCCCAGAAGATAAAGCGATTTATGGATTAGGTCCCATTGAAATTACAATAAGTTATTATGACAAATTTAAACAAACACTCATTGATCTTTATGGCATGACACCTATTTTAGAAACAGAAGATGTTTCGATTTTAGAAGTAGGTGAAGGTGGTAATGGGGGACAAGTGATTTTACGTAAAGACCAAGGTACGCAAGCACGTCAAGGCTACGGTGAAGTACACCACGTATCATTCCGTGTTGAAGATGATACAGCAATACAAGATTGGTTTGAACGTTATGAAGCATTAGGCGTAAGAAATTCAGGCATCATTGACCGCTTCTTCTTTAAAGCACTCTATGCACGCATTGGACATATCTTAATTGAACTTTCAACAGACGGTCCTGGTTTCATGGGAGATGAACCTTATGAAACATTAGGTGAATCACTATCTTTACCACCATTTTTA
The DNA here is from genome assembly GCF_002901865.1 of Staphylococcus agnetis. Classification (GTDB taxonomy): domain Bacteria; phylum Bacillota; class Bacilli; order Staphylococcales; family Staphylococcaceae; genus Staphylococcus; species Staphylococcus agnetis. The sequence goes on along the minus strand of NZ_PPQF01000008.1, from coordinate 47,500 downwards.
GAAAGCAAAAGAGACTTTATAGAATCAGAAATAAGACCATTTAATACAAAACGATCCCATTAATTCTCTATGTGGAGGTCTGATGAGATGTATCATATTCAAGCAGAAAGTTTAACAAAACACGCATTATATAAGTTTTTAATTGGCACCGTTGTGCCGAGACCCATTGCGCTCATTACAACTTTATCTGAAGAAGGTATCACGAATATTGCACCATTTAGTTTCTTTAATATCGTGTCATCACAACCGCCCATCCTATCTGTAGCAATACAGCGACACGACGATGGCGCCATGAAAGATACTGCCCATCATATCGCATCACTTAAGGAGGCAATCGTACATGTGGTGACAGAAACTAATGTTCATGATGCGAATCAAACCGCTGCACCATTGAATATCAATAACAGTGAACTTGATTTGACTCAGTTTACAACTTGTCATTCGTCAACATCACGCATTCCAGCTTTAAATGAAAGCCCTGTACGATTTGAGACAAGGCTATATGAGCATATTGAAATTAAGACGGAAGGGCATACTGTCTCAGACTTAATGCTATTAGAAATCACACATCTCTATATTGATGAGACACTTTACGATCCCGAAAAAGGTTATGTGGATGTAGCCAGACTTCAACCGGTAAGCCGTCTTGCCGGTGATGATTATGCGACATTAGGTGACTTTTTTACAATTGAACGACCTAGATTTAAACGAGGTGAAAAATAAATGGAACATATTTTTAAACAAGGTCAAGCACAGGCACCGACATTTGTACTTTTACATGGTACCGGAGGCAATGAGCATGATTTATTACCCGTAGCTGAATTACTTGACCCATCGTATCACGCACTTGGCGTCCGAGGAAATGTTTTAGAAAACGGGATGAACCGGTTTTTCAAACGTCATGGTGAAGGCAACTATGATGTTGAAGATTTAAAATTCCGCGCCCATGAACTGCATCAATATATTCAAACGGCCGCACAACACTATGGGTTTGATATCAATCATGTGATTTTAGTCGGGTTTTCAAATGGTGCGAATATCGCGATTGAATTATTATTAAATGCGGATATGCCATATCGTAAAGGCTTACTTTTTGCGCCACTCTACCCTTTGGACGTTGACACACATTTAGACTTATCACAAAAATCCGTGTTCCTATCCATGGGTGAAAATGATCCAATCGTCACTGTTCAACAAAGTCATGACGTGGAACAATTATTTAAGCAACGTGGCGCACATGTTACATCTTATTGGGTAAATAGCCATGAACTCACAAGTGACGCAATCGAAGCCGCAAAAGCCACACTGTAATACAAGGGTGACTTTTCAAGACGCTAGTTCAATGACGTCGCATATCTTATTTCATCGTTTACTTCAAACCATTTAATATTCTTTATAAAATATGTATTTACGCCTTCAAAGTTCATACCCTCATGAATTTTGAAGGTTTTTTCTATGTCATTATATTACATACTAAATATGGCTACTTCTACGAGCATGTTAGCTTAAGCATTCTCACCAACATAGTCTCAGCCTTATGTATGTTAATGAGCTTCAGTCTCTTTTTAATATTTGACAAAAAAATAACCCAGGAAATGTCCTGAGTTACTTTCGATAGACCCGAATATTAATTTCATAATAGTCGTCATGATCTTTTTCTTTTTGTTCATATTTAATGCCGTTCGCTTTAATTTCTAATAAACTATCGGCAATAATATCTCGTGCTTCCGAAATATCACGTACAAATTCAGGAGGTCGCGCTGTGACGATTTCACTGTCTTCAGGTTTTTCAACAGCTGTATGTGTCGCTTTCAGACGCTCCTCTGTCTGCTTCACGTTCAATTGTTCATTTAAAATGATTTCTAACATTTCTTTTTGGCGTTCAGACGGTTGTCCAACTAAAGCACGTCCGTGACGTTCCGTGATTTTATGTTCACGTACCGCATCCAGAACTATCGGCTCCAGTTTAAGCAAGCGCAACTTATTTGCGATAAAACTTTGACTTTTACCAACGCTTTTCGCAAGTTCTGATTGGGTAATACCTTCGAACGCTAATAATTTCTTATACGCTTCTGCTTCCTCAACTGCCGACAGGTTTTCACGTTGAATGTTTTCGATAAGTGCTACAACCGCAGTTTCTTCATCGCTGAGTGGTCTAACAATGACATCCGCTTCACTTTTATGAAGATGTTGTAAAGCACGAAAACGGCGTTCACCTGCTATAATTTCATACATATTTTCTTCTATAGGTCGTACGACAATGGGTTGAAGTAATCCATGCGCGTGTATAGACTCAGCGAGTTCTTCAATGCGTGCAGGGTCAAAGGTTTGACGCGGTTGATAACGGTTAGGCACAATACGTTCAATCTTAATCGTCTCCACGCCTTGTGCACTATCGTTTACAACCTCAAGTAATTCATCTTTATTTTTTAATCCAAATAGTTTAGAAAAAGGTTTTTTCATATGTCTTCTCTCCCTTAAACCATCCCAAACCTACACCATTTAGTCGATTAAAGGTGATTTATTTGGTGTGCCAGGTTTTCTTGGGTACTTTTTAGGTGTTTGACTACGCTTTTCAATTTTAATAATTTGTCTTTCTCCTGCATCTTCTGGTAATTCAAAAGTATGCACATCACCAATACGCCCTCCAAAAACACCAATGCCAAATCGTGCTTCTTCTAGTTCTTCTTGACCTTTTGATGATTTTAAAGCGATAAACATGCCCCGCGTTTTAACAAGTGGTAAGCACAATTCACTTAAAACTGCCATACGTGCCACAGCTCTTGCTGTTACAATATCAAAAGACCCTCGGTAGTCTTGATTTTTCCCAAATGTTTCTGCACGATCATGTACAAAATGTACACCTTCAAGATCTAATGCATGTGCAAGTTGATTTAAAAACTGAATACGTTTATTTAAAGAATCAACAATCGTGACATGGATGTTGGGAAAAACGATTTTTAATGGAATACTTGGAAAACCAGCCCCTGCACCGACGTCACATAAATGCATATCATGAGTGAAATCATGATAAAAGCTTGGTGTAATAGAATCATAGAAATGTTTTAAATACACCTCATGCTCTTCAGTGATGCTTGTTAAATTAATTTTTTCATTCCATGTGATAAGCATATCATAATATGTTTCAAACTGTTGTTTTTGCTTATCCGATAACGTGATACCATGAGATTCAAGTTGAGATGCTAACCATGTGACACTCATTTATTTCACCCTCTGCAATTTACCTTGTTCTAAATACACGAGCAATATGGAGATATCGGCAGGGTTTACACCCGAAATTCGTGATGCTTGTGCAATATTTAATGGTTTTACTTCCGTAAGTTTTTCACGTGCTTCCGTTGCAAGACTATCAATTTTACTATAATCCAAGTCTTCTGGAATTTTCTTTTGTTCCATACGTTTCACTTTATCAACTTGTTGTAAAGATTTCGTGATGTAGCCTTCGTATTTCGTTTGAATTTCTACCTGCTCTTCAATATCTGAACCTAATTGAGACGTTTCTTCTAATATTTCTAAAATGGTTGTATAAGTCATTTCAGGGCGACGTAATAATTCTTTCGCTAAAATACCATCTTTCAAACGCGAACCACTTTCACGCTCAATAATACTTTGTACACGTTCGTTTGGCTTAATTCGGATTTGAGATAAACGGGCTATTTCTGCTTCAATATGTTGTCGTTTTGCTTGGAACTTTGCATAACGTTCTTCAGAAATGAGTCCTAATTCGTAGCCAATATCAGTTAAGCGTAAATCTGCATTATCATGACGTAAAAGTAAGCGATATTCTGCACGTGATGTTAAGAGACGGTACGGTTCATTTGTCCCTTTCGTAACGAGGTCATCTATTAATACACCAATATAGGCATCAGAACGTTGTAAAATCGTTTCTTCTTTCCCTAAAATACGCGCTGCCGCATTGATTCCTGCCATTAAACCTTGGCCTGCTGCTTCTTCGTATCCTGACGTACCATTAATTTGACCAGCAGTATAAAGGTTTTTTATTTTTTTCGTTTCAAGTGTTGGCCATAATTGCGTTGGTACAATCGCATCATACTCTATCGCATAACCTGCACGCATCATGTCTGCTTTTTCTAATCCAGGAATGGTAGCCAACATTTGGCGTTGAACATGCTCTGGTAAACTTGTCGATAAGCCTTGGACATAGACCTCATTCGTATGACGTCCTTCAGGCTCAAGGAATAGTTGATGACGTGGCTTATCATTAAAACGCACAAATTTATCTTCAATAGATGGACAATACCTTGGACCTGTTCCTTTAATCATACCGGAATACATCGCAGATAAATGTAAATTATCATCAATGACTTTGTGCGTGTCACCATTTGTATATGTTAACCAACACGGAAGTTGGTCTAAAATATACTCTGTCGTTTCATAACTAAATGCACGACCAACATCGTCACCCGGTTGGATTTCCGTTTTGCTATAATCAATTGATCGAGCATTCACACGTGGTGGTGTACCTGTTTTAAAACGTACAACATCGAATCCAAGACCTCTTAAATGATCTGCTAGTGTAATAGATGGTAATTGATGATTAGGGCCACTAGAATATTTTAAGTTTCCTAAGATGATTTCACCACGAAGGAACGTTCCCGTCGTTAATATAACGGCTTGTGCCATATACTCCGTACCAATATTTGTACGCACACCTTTAACTTCATCATTTTCAATGATAAGCTCATCAACCATGCCTTGCATCACATCAAGATTAGGCTCATCTTCTAATACACGTTTCATTTCTTGTTGGTATAATACTTTGTCAGCTTGTGCACGTAATGCACGTACTGCAGGCCCTTTACCTGTATTCAACATACGCATTTGGATATGCGTTTTATCTATCGTTTTAGCCATTTGACCACCTAAGGCATCGATTTCACGAACAACGATACCTTTCGCTGGTCCGCCAACTGATGGGTTACATGGCATAAACGCAATATTGTCTAAGTTAATCGTTAACATCAGCGTTTTGGCGCCACGACGTGCTGCCGCTAATCCAGCTTCAATTCCAGAGTGCCCTGCCCCTACGACAATGACATCATAATTCTGTGTCATTCTAAATCCTCCTTTTTTATTTTCCAAGACAGAATTGGCTAAAAAGTTGATCGATTAATTCTTCACTTGCCGATTCGCCTATGATTTCTCCTAAAATTTCCCATGTGCGCGTTAGATCAATTTGTACCATATCCATTGGGACACCCATTTCGGCTGCATCAATGGCATCTTGAATTGCTTGTTTTGCTTGTTTTAATAAAGATATATGTCGTGAGTTAGATACATATGTCATATCTTGGCTTTGGACTTCTCCACCAAAGAATAAATCTCTGATTTGAAGTTCGAGATCATCGATACCTTGTTGTTTTAAAATAGACGTTTCAATAATAGGCATGTCCCCTACCATCGCTTTCACTTCATCAATATCAAGGCGTTGTTCTAAATCCATTTTATTAATGATCACAATCGCATCTTCATTTTTAATGACTTCATATAATTTTCTATCTTCTTCTGTGAGCGCTTCATTATAATTTAAAACAAATAGAATGAGGTCTGCTTCGCTTAATGCTTTGCGCGAACGTTCTACACCTATACGTTCCACAATATCTTCCGTTTCACGTATACCAGCTGTGTCAACTAATCTAAGTGGCACACCTCGCACATTAACATATTCTTCTAAGACATCCCGTGTAGTCCCTGCTATTTCAGTCACGATTGCCTTGTTATCATGAATTAAACTGTTTAACATGGAAGACTTCCCTACGTTAGGTTTGCCTACAATGACCGTAGATAAGCCTTCTCTCATAATTTTACCTTGAACACCTGTATCAAGTAATTTTTGGATATCTGTTTTTATCGCTTTTGAACGTTCTAATAAAAACTCAGTTGTCGCATCTTCAACATCATCATACTCTGGATAATCTATATTCACTTCAACTTGCGCTAAAATTTCTAAAATAGATTGACGTTGTGCCTTGATCATATCACTTAAGCGTCCCTCTATTTGATTTTGGGCTACTTTAGACGCGCGGTCAGTCTTCGCTCTAATAAAATCCATCACAGCTTCAGCTTGTGATAAATCAATACGTCCATTTAAAAATGCGCGTTTTGTATACTCACCAGGCTCTGCGATACGTGCGCCATGTGTCATTGTCAGTTCGAGTATACGATTAATTGTTAAAATACCACCATGACAGTTAATCTCAATAATATCTTCTCGTGTAAATGTTTTTGGTGCACGTAACACTGAGACCATGACTTCTTCAACCGTTTCATTCGTTTCAGGATCAATAATGTGACCATAATTAATCGTATGAGACGCAACGTCTTTTAATGCACGTTTACCTTTATAGAGTTTATCAGCTATCTCTACGGCATCGTGACCTGATAAACGGACAATACCAATTGCCCCCTCCCCCATTGGGGTTGATATACTTGTAATTGTATCTAATTGTTCCATGACACACGTACCTCCTTTACCATTATATCTATTGTAAAATGTTTCAAACCTTATTACGATTCATGTGCATCATCAATCATGTGTAAAGACGCCCTAACCTACGCAAACCTTGATATATGAGGTGTTTATAACACGCGAGTCAGTCTTACGTTTGTCTGAAGTCACACAAACGGATGTCTAATTTTATTTGATTTTCTTATTAAATACTTTCGCTATTTTTAAAACATGTTCTAAACTTTTTTGAATTTCTAATGTAGACATTTCTTTTGCAGGATGTCTTGCGATTACAATTATATCTAAAGGTAATATATCTAATTTATGAATTTTAAAGCATTCTCTCACACTGCGTTTAATTCTATTACGTGTTACCGCATTACCAATTTTTTTAGATACACTAATCCCTAATCTAAAATGTTCATTTTGGTTATGACGATACGTATAGACGACAAACTGTCGATTCGCAACTGACCTCCCCTTCCGATAGATCAATTGAAAATCTGAATTTTTTTTGATGCGGTATGCTTTTTCCATTGAACATCACTCAGCTTTCTCAATTCGAACATCATTCGTTACATTTTCGTACCGAAAAAAAGAGGGCCGGGACATCATATGCTGTCCTAGCCCCTATCAAAGCGGTTAAGGAAATCCTTAACGCGCATTAGACCCCTATTCATCTTCTGTCTTATGCAGATAAGACTTTACGGCCTTTACGACGACGACGCGCTAATACTTTACGGCCGTTTTTAGTGCTCATACGTTTTCTGAAACCGTGCACTTTACTATGTTTACGTTTGTTTGGTTGATAAGTACGTTTTACCATTAAAAACACCTCCATCTTGCTTTATTCGATGATCTTCATTCATTTTAACTATCTTCAATTTCAACGCACTGCCACGTTAAATAGATATTCTTCTCTTAAATGAAATGTCTACATTTCAAGCAACTACTACATAATATCAAATTCATATTGGTAAATCAAGCGTATTTTTTGAATAAGCCACGATGATAGATGTGTAAAAGTTATCCACTTATACACAATTGCGCCCGAATATTTTGTGGATAATTATTTTTTGTGCACAAGTTACTCGAAAGTTGTCACACATATTCACACCCGTTTGACAGGGGGTGTTGTTAAAAAGTATAATTGTGTGGATAAGTGGATTAATCCCTTACGATACATAGGTTTCTTTATCACGATAACGTAGCATATACCTGTGAATAATCCCGTTCAACGTTAGAGTTACCCACAACATGTGATTAATTTGTGGATAATTATTAACAAGGTGTGATTAGTTTTATCCACTGACGGGAAATCTGTGTATAACTCAAAAAAATATTACTTAGGAAGATGGAGTGTAAATGTCAGAACAAGAAATTTGGGACAAAGTTCTCAACTTATCTAAAGAAGAAGTATCAAATATTTCTTATCAAACTTGGCTTAAAGACACAATGTTGCATACTCTGTCTGATGAAGAAGCAATTGTATTAGTCAATCAACCCTTTGTAGCAAGTTGGTTGAGTACCAATTATACGGAATTAATTCAAACCATTATTAAAACTGTTACTGGAAAATCCGTAAAACACGTACGATTTTTAACAGAAGCAGATTTTGATGAACTGAAACCACCTTCATCAGCACAGGCAACGCCGCCTGCGACAAATCCTGAGACGAATGGTGAACAATTCAACACGAATAATACATTTGAAACCTTTGTCATTGGTCCAGGCAACCGCTTCCCACACGCTGCAAGTTTAGCTGTGGCCGAAGCTCCAGCTCAAGCATACAATCCATTATTTATTTATGGTGGTGTTGGGCTCGGTAAAACGCATCTTATGCACGCAATTGGACATTACGTTTTAGAAAATAATCCAAACGCGAAAGTGCTTTATACCTCAAGTGAAAAATTTACGAATGAATTTATTCAGTCGATCCGAAATAATGATACGGAATCATTTCGCGAAAAGTATCGAAATATTGATATTTTACTCATCGATGATATTCAATTCATTCAAAAGAAAGAACAAACACAAGAAGAATTTTTCCACACGTTTAATGATTTACATCAAAATCATAAACAAATTGTCATCTCAAGTGACCGTCCACCAAAAGAAATCTCAACGCTTGAAGAACGTTTAAAATCGCGTTTCCAGTGGGGACTTATCGTTGATATTACGCCACCGGATTTCGAAACTCGAATGGCCATTTTACAGAAGAAGACCGAAGAAGAGAACTTGGATATTCCGATTGAAGCGTTAACTTATATCGCAAATCAAATTCAAACAAACATTCGTGAATTAGAAGGTGCATTAACACGCGTACTTGCATTTTCAAAACTTCAAGGGAAGCCTATCACGACGGAACTTACAGCGGATGCACTTAAAGACATTATTCAAATACCAAAATCTAAAAAAATCACGATTCAAGATATTCAAAAAGTCGTTGGGGAATATTATGGTGTGCGCATTGAGGATTTCGCAGCTAAAAAACGAACGAAATCGATTGCCTATCCACGACAAATCGCCATGTATTTATCACGAGAGTTAACCGATTTTTCTTTACCTAAAATTGGTGAAGAGTTTGGTGGCCGTGATCATACCACAGTCATACACGCACATGACAAAATCATTAAAGACATTAAAAATGATCCAACACTGAAGCAAGAAATTGAATCACTTGAAAAAGAAATCCGCAATGCTTAAGCGACCTAGTTGTGGATAATGTTGATCAATTATACACATCATGCACAGTTTATCCACATGTGCACAATGTTGTATCATCACAACTTTTTAGACTTATCCACTAATCCACAGCACCTATGACTATTAATACTATCTTTAATATAACTAAGACTATATAAACGACTGAAAGGAGTTTATTGAATGATGGAGTTTTCTATTAAGAGAGATTATTTTATCACGCAATTAAACGATACATTAAAAGCGATATCCCCAAGAACAACATTACCTATTTTGACAGGGATAAAAATTGAAGCGACAAACGAAGGTATTGTCTTAACAGGCTCTGACTCTGAAATCTCGATCGAAATCACGATTCCTAATGAAGTAGATGGAGAAGAAATCGTAGAAGTAAAAGAACCAGGTTCAGTCGTATTACCAGGCCGTTTCTTCGTAGATATCATTAAAAAATTACCAGGTACTGAAGTTAAATTATCAACAAACGATCAATTCCAAACGTTAATCACTTCAGGTCATTCTGAATTTAACTTAAGCGGCTTAGATCCAGATCAATATCCTTTATTACCACAGGTTTCAAGTGATGACGCACTTCAATTACCAATAAAAGTGTTAAAAAATATCATTGCTCAAACCAATTTCGCCGTGTCCACCTCAGAAACACGCCCTGTATTGACAGGGGTAAACTGGCTTATACAAGAAAATGAATTAATATGCACAGCGACCGACTCACACCGCTTGGCTGTAAGAAAGTTAAAATTAGAAGAAGACATTGAAGATAAAAATGTCATCATTCCAGGTAAAGCATTAGCGGAATTAAATAAAATTATGACTGAAAATGAAGATCACATTGATATTTTCTTTGCATCCAACCAAGTATTATTCCGAGTAGGCAATATTAATTTCATTTCACGTCTACTTGAGGGACATTATCCAGATACGTCACGTTTATTCCCAGAGAATTACGAAATTAAATTGGGATTAAACAACCATGATTTCTATCATGCCATTGACCGTGCATCATTATTGGCGCGTGAAGGTGGCAATAATGTCATTAAATTAAGTACAGGGGATTCGCTCGTTGAATTGTCTTCAACGTCTCCAGAAATCGGTACAGTAAAAGAAGAAGTGACAGCAAATGATGTTGAAGGCGGCAATCTTAAAATCTCTTTCAACTCTAAATATATGATGGATGCGTTAAAAGCAATTGATAATGATGAGGTTGAAGTTGAATTTTTTGGCACAATGAAACCATTTATTTTAAAACCAAAAGATGATGATACTGTGACGCAACTGATTTTACCAATTCGCACATACTAATATCAGCATTAAGAGAAGTCAGCTTAAACTGGCTTCTTTTTTTGTTTTAAAAAGAAAATTAAAGAAATGTTGTTTTAACGGACGTGTAATATTAAAAGGACTTCTTTTTTAGTAAAATATAAGTAGGACGATTTGGAGGAAAATCATGAGCTTAAAAAAATCAATAATGGTCATTGTCATCGTGTCACTTTTTATTTTAGCCAGTGCTGGCATCTTCAAGACATATATATCAAAAAATAGCGCTCAAACAATAGACGATGTTAAAGCATTTCATAAAGACACCCTTAATAATCCAACGGCAGGACAGAGTAACAAAGTGATTCTCACAGAATTCGGTGATTATAAATGTCCATATTGCGGCGATTTTGAGAAAGACATCAAACCAAAATTAAAAAAAGATTATATCGATACGAACAAAGTTGAATTTCGTTATGTCAATGTACTGCTTCACGATAAAGAGTCAATGCGTGGTACACGTGCCGCTCTAACTGTACATCGAATTGCACCAAAAGCTTATTGGGATTTTCACGACTATTTATATGCGCAACAACCGCATTCTAAAAAAGCCGTTTCTAAACAGACATGGTTGACAGATGATTTGATTAAGAAAGGTGTCAATCAATTAAATATATCTCCTGAACAAAAACAAGCAATTATACAAGCGTATCAAGCTCAATCAGATGCGTCGTTAACCCAAGCTAAGGCAGACCATCACTTATTTAAAAAATATCAAGTTAAACAAGTCCCTGCATTATATGTGAATAGCAAACGCGTGGAAGATATCACTGATTATCAAAGTGTTAAACAAGCGATAGATGCCGCGCTACGTGAAGATAACAACTCAAAATAAATCGAAATGTTTCACGTAAAACGTTTACATGTTGAATCCTGACATTTATACACTTTTGCACATGAAATTTTATGAGTAAAACGGTATAATATATAAGTGAGCAAATATGAATGGAGTGATGGATTTGGCTGAGGAAATAATCGTTGATGGTGAACTAACTTTAGGACAATTTTTAAACTATGAAGGCATTGTTGAGTCAGGTGGCCAAGCGAAATGGTTTTTAAAAGAATATGACGTCTACCTCAATGGTGAACACGAAACACGTCGTGGAAAAAAGCTAAGTGATGGCGATCAGCTCGATATTCCTGAAGTGGGTTCATTTATTATCAAATTTGGTGAGCAATGAAATTATCAACACTCCAATTAGAGAATTATCGTAATTACGCTTCTGTTTTACTGAAATGTCATCCTGACGTCAATATCTTAATTGGCGAAAATGCACAAGGTAAAACAAATTTACTTGAATCAATTTATGTACTTGCTTTGGCAAAAAGTCATCGTACATCCAATGATAGAGAGCTCATTCGCTTTGATGCAGAATATGCTAAAATAGAGGGTGAGCTTCATTTTCGTCATGGCACGATGCCACTAACGATGTTTATTACGAAAAAAGGCAAAAAGGTAAAAGTGAATCATTTGGAGCAAAGTCGTTTGACACAATACATTGGTCATTTAAATGTCGTATTATTTGCGCCTGAAGATTTAAATATTGTGAAAGGTTCACCGCAAATAAGACGTCGTTTTATAGATATGGAATTAGGTCAAATTTCTAGTCTGTATTTAAATGATCTCTCACAGTATCAACGCATATTAAAGCAGCGTAATCATTACTTAAAACAGCTCCAACTCAAACAAAAACAAGATACAACAATGTTAGAGGTTCTAAATCAACAATTTGCGTTATACGCTGTAAAAGTAACACAGCGACGTCGTCAATTCATTCAAGAATTAGAAACGTTAGCACAACCTATTCATCATGGCATCACGAATGGGAAAGAGTCATTGACATTAAAATATATGCCCAGTCTTAAATATGAAGACGTCTCGCAGTCTGAGGATGTCTTAACTGAAGAAACATATCGCTTTATAGAACAGCAAATGGAACGAGAAATTGAGCGTGGGAATAGTTTGTTTGGACCGCATCGAGATGATTTATCTTTTCAAGTTAATGGCATGGATGCACAAATCTTTGGCTCCCAAGGACAACAACGAACAACCGCGCTCTCCATAAAGCTTGCTGAAATAGAATTGATGCATCAAGAAGTGGGAGAATATCCCATTCTTTTACTTGATGATGTGTTAAGTGAGCTTGATGACTCTAGGCAAACACATCTTCTTAGTACCATTCAACATAAAGTACAAACGTTCGTTACAACGACTTCTGTAGATGGCATTGATCATGAAATTATGAAAAATGCGAAAGTATATCAAATTGCGCAAGGAAATATTGAGAAATAGTAGAAAGTGAAGGTGGAAGCATTGGCTGATGTGAACAACTCAGAAAACTATGGTGCCAGTCAGATTCAAGTCTTAGAAGGACTGGAAGCAGTACGTAAGCGCCCAGGTATGTATATTGGATCAACTTCAGAACGCGGACTTCATCATCTTGTTTGGGAAATCGTCGATAATAGTATCGATGAAGCGCTCGCAGGATACGCGAATGAAATTGAAGTAGTAATTGAAAAAGATAACTGGATAAAAGTAACTGATAATGGTCGAGGCATCCCTGTAGATATTCAAGAAAAAATGGGACGTCCGGCCGTTGAAGTTATCTTAACTGTATTACATGCTGGTGGTAAATTTGGCGGCGGCGGTTATAAAGTGTCAGGTGGACTTCATGGTGTAGGTTCATCTGTTGTAAACGCACTTAGTGATACGTTAGAGGTCTACGTTCACCGTGATGGACGCGTTCACCACCAAGCTTACCATAAAGGTGTACCTGCATTTGACCTTAAGCAAATTGATGATACCGATAAAACAGGTACAGTTATTCGTTTTAAAGCGGACGGCACAATTTTCCAAGAAACAACGGTTTACAACTACGAAACGTTACAATCTCGTATTCGTGAATTGGCATTCTTAAATAAAGGTATTCAAATTACGCTCAGAGACGAGCGTGACGACGATTCTCCACGTGAGGATACTTACCACTACGAAGGTGGAATAAAGTCGTATGTGGAGCTTTTAAACGAGAATAAAGAGGCCATTCATCCAGAACCTATTTACGTGCATGAATCTAGAGATGAAGTTGAAGTGGAAATCGCCTTACAATACAACGGCGGTTACGCTGCTAACTTGTTAACGTATGCGAATAACATTCACACATATGAGGGCGGTACGCATGAAGATGGATTTAAACGTGCTTTAACACGTGTGTTAAACAGCTATGGCTCTCAAAATAAGCTTATGAAAGACGATTCAGAACGCTTATCTGGTGAAGATACGCGTGAAGGGCTCACAGCTATCATTTCAATCAAACATGGCGACCCTCAATTCGAAGGCCAAACGAAAACGAAACTTGGGAACTCTGAAGTACGTCAAATCGTAGACCGTGTATTCTCTGAACTCTTTGAGCGTTTCTTATATGAAAACCCTCAAGTTGCACGCGTCATCGTTGAAAAAGGTATTATGGCATCACGCGCACGTCTTGCAGCTAAAAAAGCACGTGAAGTGACACGTCGTAAGTCGGCTTTAGATATATCTAGTCTACCAGGAAAATTGGCAGACTGTTCGAGCAAAGATCCTTCTGAAAGTGAGATTTTCTTAGTCGAAGGGGACTCTGCCGGGGGGTCTACAAAATCAGGTCGTGATTCACGTACGCAAGCAATTTTACCTTTAAGAGGTAAGATTTTAAACGTTGAGAAAGCACGTTTAGACAAGATCTTAAATAACAACGAAATTCGCCAAATGGTTACTGCATTTGGGACAGGTATCGGTGGAGAATTTGATATTTCAAAAGCGCGTTATCACAAAATTGTAATCATGACTGATGCGGATGTCGATGGTGCACATATTCGTACGTTATTGTTAACGTTCTTCTATCGTTTTATGCGCCCGTTAATCGAAGCGGGATATGTGTATATCGCACAACCACCGTTATATAAATTGACGCAAGCAAAACAAAAATATTATGTCTTCAACGATCGTGAATTAGATAAATTAAAAGAACGTTTAAATCCAACACCGAAATGGTCTATTGCCCGTTATAAAGGTCTTGGAGAAATGAATGCGGATCAACTTTGGGAGACGACGATGAATCCTGAAAATCGTGCGATGCTTCAAGTGACACTTGATGATGCGATTGAAGCGGACCAAACATTTGAGATGTTAATGGGTGACGTCGTAGAAAATCGTCGTCAATTCATTGAAGATAATGCTGTTTATGCCAACTTAGATTTCTAAAATGGAAAACGGTTCAATTAGAAGGAGGATATCTTGATGGCTGAAATACCTGAATCAAGAATTAATGAACGAAATATCAGTAACGAGATGCGTGAGTCCTTTTTAGACTACGCGATGAGTGTCATTGTGTCTCGTGCCTTGCCAGATGTGAGAGACGGCTTGAAGCCAGTACATCGTCGTATCTTATATGGCCTCAATGAACAAGGTATGACACCAGATAAACCTTATAAAAAGTCTGCACGTATCGTTGGTGACGTCATGGGTAAGTATCACCCTCACGGTGACTCATCTATTTACGAAGCAATGGTACGTATGGCACAGGATTTCAGCTATCGTTATCCACTCGTAGACGGTCAAGGTAACTTTGGTTCAATGGATGGCGACGGTGCAGCAGCGATGCGTTATACCGAAGCGCGTATGACAAAGTTAGCACTTGAATTATTAAGAGATATTAATAAAGACACGATTGATTTTATCGATAACTATGATGGCAATGAACGTGAACCAAGTGTGCTACCTTCACGTTTTCCAAACCTTTTAGTCAATGGTGCATCTGGTATCGCGGTAGGTATGGCTACCAACATTCCACCGCATAATATGACCGAAGTCATTAATGGTGTATTGAGTTTAAGTCGTAACCCAGAAATCTCTATCAATGAATTGATGGAAGATATTACGGGGCCAGACTTCCCTACTGCTGGTTTAATTTTAGGTAAAAGCGGCATTCGACGCGCCTATGAAACAGGTAGAGGCTCAATCATTATGCGTGCCAAAGCAGAAATCGAATCACGTGGTGGCGGTCGTGAACGTATCGTTGTCACTGAAATTCCATTCCAAGTCAATAAAGCGCGTATGATCGAGAAAATTGCAGATTTAGTGCGTGATAAGAAAATTGATGGTATTACAGATTTACGAGATGAAACAAGTTTACGTACAGGTGTACGTGTTGTTATCGATGTGCGTAAAGACGCAAATGCCAACGTAATTTTAAATAATTTATACAAATTAACACCACTTCAAACGTCATTTGGGGTCAACATGATTGCGCTCGTCAATGGACGTCCGCAATTGATTAACTTGAAACAAGCGCTTTATCATTATTTAGAGCACCAAAAAGAAGTCGTACGTCGTCGTACGGAATATAACTTACGTAAAGCGAAAGACCGCGCGCATATTTTGGAAGGTTTACGTATAGCGCTGGATCATATCGATGAAATCATTACGATTATTCGAGAATCTGATACTGATAAAGTCGCAATGGAAAGTTTACAATCTCGTTTTAAACTTTCAGAACGTCAAGCCCAGGCGATTTTAGATATGCGTTTAAGACGTCTGACAGGCTTAGAGCGCGATAAAATTGAACAAGAGTACAATGATCTTATTGCTTATATTGCTGAATTGGAAGCAATTTTAGCTGATGAAGAAAAATTATTAGACTTAGTGCGTGAAGAGTTAATCGAAATTAGAGATAAATATGGAGATGAACGTCGCACTGAAATTCAATTAGGTGGCGTAGACAATCTTGAAGATGAAGATTTAATACCTGAAGAACAAATTGTAATTACGTTAAGTCACAAAAATTATATTAAACGTCTACCTGCATCTACGTATCGTTCACAACATCGTGGTGGTCGTGGCGTTCAAGGTATGAACACATTAGAAGACGACTTCGTGAGTCAACTTGTAACGACAAGCACACATGATCATATTTTATTCTTTACGAATAAAGGTCGCGTATACAAATTGAAAGGATATGAAGTGCCGGAACTCTCCCGTCAGTCTAAAGGTATCCCTATCGTGAATGCGATTGAGCTTGATAATGATGAAAAAATCAGTACGATGATAGCGGTGAAAGATTTAGATTCTGAAGAAAACTTCCTCGTCTTTGCGACGAAAAAAGGGTTAATTAAACGTTCTGCTTTAAGTAACTTCAACCGCATTAATAAAAATGGTAAAATCGCGATCAATTTCCGAGATGACGATGAACTCGTGGCTGTTCGTTTAACAGACGGCCATAAACATATCCTTATTGGAACATCAGACGCGTCGCTTATTCGTTTCAAAGAAAGTGACGTACGTGCGATGAGTCGTATAGCTTCTGGTGTAAGAGGCATAAGACTTCGCGATGAGGATGAAGTTGTTGGTTTAGGTGTCGCGGACGAAGATAGTGAAGATGAAGTTCTTGTTGTTACTGAAAAAGGTTACGGTAAACGTACATCTGTAAGTGAATACCGCGTTTCAAATCGTGGTGGAATGGGTGTTAAAACAGCGAAACTAACGGAACGTAATGGACAACTCATCAGCATTGGTACAGTGTCTGGTGATGAGGATATCATGGTCGTTACAAATCATGGTGTCATTATCCGTATGGAAGTTCAAGACATCTCTAAAAATGGCCGTATGACCCAAGGGGTACGCTTAATTAAAATGGCAGATGATCAATTTGTATCAACTGTTGCAAAAGTTAAACGTGAACCTGAAGATATCGAGGATGTTGAAGATCAAGCTATCAATAAAGATGGCATGGAATCGCAAACTGAACATGTGATTGATGATCAAATGTCTGAAGACACCATTCACACTGAAGTCACTGAGACGGAAGACCAACAGGATAATAACGACGAACGTGAAGACTTACGCCAAGACTTCATGGATCGTGTGAATGAAGATATCGCATCTACTGATGATGACGAAGCATAAATCAAATAAAACAGGACTGGATGATTGCCAGCCCTGTTTTTTTATTTTTCTAATGCTTTCATTGCAAAAGGAATTTCATCTATAATTTTCGATGGTGGTACGACGTACATCGTTTCTGATAACTTTTCACCAATATAACTGTGCGTGTACGTGGCACTCGTGATTGCGTCGATTGGATTATCAAATTGACCAATAAATCCAGTAATCATACCCGCAAGCGTATCACCCATACCGCCTGTAGCCATGGCAGGATTACCGATTTGTAATTTGTATTCGTCATCTTTGAAGAAAATTTCAGTACCATGTTTTTTAAGTACAACTGTTGCGCCGAGTTGATTGACTGCTTCACGATTGCGTTCATACGTTTGCTCTTCAATGGGAATGCCACTTAAACGTTCCCATTCCATTTGATGCGGTGTATATATGACATGACATGAAGGGATTTCTGGACGTAATTTACTCACGATAGTAATCGCATCGCCATCAACAATCAATTTTTGATGCGGTAAGATATTTTGAAGTAAAAATGTCATGGCATTGTTTCCTTTAAAATCAAGACCCAGCCCTGGACCGATTAATATACAGTCCGAGCATTCTATCATCTTCGTTAATTTTTTCGTGTCATTAATATCAACGACCATCGCTTCTGGACAACGAGAATGTAGTGCGGCATGATTTGTCGGGTGTGTTGCCACAGTGATAAGACCTGCACCGCTATATACACATGCGCGTGCTGCAAGTATAATGGCGCCACCTAAATTTGCATTTCCGCCAATTAACAAAATGCGTCCATAATCCCCTTTATGCGTTTCTTGTTTTCGCTTAGGAATTTTAACACTTGATAATGTTTGCATGTTTGACCTCCTTTATAACCGTTTTCATTTCCATATATTCTTTATATTTTAACGTGATGAACCTATCCATTTACTTAATTAAAATAGTTTAAATACAACAAGATATATTATACCTGTCTATATCTTTCGTCAATAGTAAATCTATGAATATTTTATCGCATTAAATGGCTACCTCAATAATACGTTACGGATATCGCTAGAACTATTGTCACTCAATTTTATGACATCTATACTTAAATGGGATGAGACATAAACAAAGGGGGAATTATTATGACATTACGTTTAACAGGCGAACAACTTACGATTCAAGACATACGAGATTTTTTAGCCCATCACGATAACGTAGAAGTAACTGAAGATGCGATACAGCGCGTTAAACAAAGCCGTGCTACTGTAGAACGTATTATTCAAAATAAGGAAACAATCTACGGTATTACGACAGGATTTGGGTTGTTTAGTGATGTGTTAATTGATCAACAAAAATACAATCAACTACAAGTGAACCTCATACGTTCGCATGCTTGTGGAGTAGGTGCACCGTTTGCAGATAACGTCTCTTTAGTCATGATGGTGTTACGCTTGAACACATTACTAAAAGGACATTCAGGGGTAACTACAGACCTCGTTGAACAACTAACGTATTTTATAAATGAACGTATTATTCCAGTGATTCCACAACAAGGCTCACTAGGTGCTTCAGGTGATTTAGCACCATTATCTCATTTAGCTCTAGCATTGATTGGCGAAGGTCGCGTGTCTTACAAAGGGGAAATTTTAGACAGCGCGGACGTCTTAAAATCACTTCATCGTCAGCCTTTGACATTACAGGCAAAAGAAGGGCTTGCATTAATCAATGGAACGCAAGCGATGACCGCTCAAGGTGTTATTACATTTATTGAAGCGGAAAGTTTGGGATATGAAGCAGAATGGATTGCGGCACTAACACATCAAGCTTTAAACGGTATTACAGACGCATATAATGAAAACGTCCATATCGTTCGTAATTTTGAAGAACAAACGGCTGTGGCAAGACGGATGTCAGACTGGTTAGAAGGGTCAAAATTAACGACGCATCAAGGTGAAATCCGTGTTCAAGATCCATATACGTTACGCTGTATTCCACAAATTCATGGTGCCAGTTTCCAAGTATTTAATTATGTGAGAGAGAAATTAGAATTTGAAATGAACGCAGCAAATGACAATCCACTCATATTCGATGATGGAGATGAGACGTTAGTCATTTCTGGAGGGAATTTCCATGGTCAGCCCGTTGCCTTTGCGTTAGATTTCTTAAAAATTGGTTTAAGTGAATTAGCTAATGTATCTGAACGACGTTTGGAACGTTTAGTGAACCCACAACTTAATGGAGGGCTCCCAGCCTTTTTAAGTCCAGAACCTGGTTTACAAAGCGGTGCGATGATTATGCAATATGCGGCTGCAAGTTTAGTATCAGAAAATAAAACATTAGCCCATCCAGCAAGTGTTGATTCCATTCCTTCATCAGCGAACCAAGAAGACCACGTCTCAATGGGGACGATTGCTTCACGACATGGATTCCAAATTTTAGAAAATGTGCGTCGTGTATTAGCGATTGAAGCGATTATTGCATTGCAAGCAGTTGAATTAAAAGGCATTGAAGGATTGTCTCCAAAAACGCGTGATAAATATGATCATTACCGAACACAAATCCCTTCTATTACAGAAGACCGTCAATTCCATAAGGATATTGATGTTATGGCGGAAGCTTTAAAAAACGTCGCATATCACGCTTAAACGTGTTCACAAAATTAGCACTTGCTTACTGAAAATGAATTTGCTATATTGAAGTTAAATTAATAAACAATTGTTTGTGGACTAAGTAATATGTATCGATTTCAGAGAGTTTGTGGTTGGTGTGAACAAATAATACGTTGCATATGAAATCTACCCACGTGATGAACAATTCGGGTCAAACCGTTAACTTTGTAGAGTGCAGATGAATATCTGTTAAATAGGGTGGCAACACGTTGAACCACGTCCCTTGTAGTCAAGGGGACGTGGTTTTTTTGTTACTCGCAATCATAGAAAGGATGATATACATGTTAGACATTAAATTATTTAGAACGAGCCCAGAACACGTCAAAGAGAAAATTGCGTTACGCGGTGATGACACTTCAGTCGTAGATGAAATTTTAAATCTTGATACAAAACGCCGTGAGTTAATTCAAAAAACAGAAGAATTAAAATCTGAACGTAATAAAGCTTCAGAAGCGATTGCGCAAAAGAAACGTAATAAAGAAAATGCAGATGATGCGATTAAAGCACAACGTGAAGTCGGCGAAAAAATTAAAGCGATTGATACTGAATTAAAAGAAGTAGACGATGCGTTACATGATAAATTATCTCGTATTCCGAACTTGATTCATGACGATGTACCTCAAGGTGCAGATGATACAGAAAATGTAGAACAGAAAAAATGGGGGACTCCAAGAACATTTGATTTCGAACCGAAAGCACATTGGGATTTATTAGAATCATTGAAAATGGCTGATTTTGAACGCGCAGCTAAAATCGCACGTGCACGTTTTGTTTTCTTAACTGGTGAAGGTGCAAAACTAGAACGTGCTTTAATGAACTACATGTTAACGAAACATACGACACAACATGGTTATAGAGAAATGATTGCCCCACAACTTGTAAATCCTAAAGCGATGTATGGAACAGGTCAATTACCTAAATTTGAAGAAGACTTATTTAAAGTTGAAAAAGAAGGGCTTTACACGATTCCAACAGCGGAAGTGCCACTTACAAACTACTATCGTGATGAAATTATCCAGCCGGGAGTCTTACCTGAGAAATTCACTGGTCAAACGGCATGCTTTAGAAGTGAAGCAGGTTCTGCTGGTCGTGATACACGTGGTCTTATTCGACTTCATCAATTTAATAAAGTTGAAATGGTGCGCATTGAAAAACCTGAAGATTCTTGGAACGCTTTAGAAGAAATGACAGGCCATGCAGAAGCTATTTTAGAAGAATTAGGTTTACCATACCGTCGTGTAATTTTATGTACAGGTGACATCGGTTTTGGTTCAAGTAAAACATACGATTTAGAAGTATGGTTACCAAGTTATAATGATTATAAAGAAATTAGTTCTTGTTCAAACTGTGTTGATTTCCAAGCACGTCGCGCAAATATTCGTTTCAAACGTGATAAAGATGCGAAACCTGAATATGCGCATACATTAAATGGATCAGGTTTAGCAGTAGGACGTACATTTGCTGCAATCATTGAAAATTATCAAAACGAAGATGGTTCTGTAACTGTACCTGAAGCACTTGTGCCATTTATGGGTGGTCAAACTGTCATTAAAGCATTATAAAAATTAAACATCATGCCCAATCCAATACCATTAATGGATAAAAAATATACGATTTTCAAAATTCATGTAAAGGTGAGACATTTTGTCTCGCCTTTTTTTATATCCATATGTTGATTGAAATCGTATTAAGTTTGAGTAATCGTGCTTGCATATCCTAGTCATTTTTATCATTAAAGCAACAAAATGCATTTATATATCAACTATTTTGGTAATTATTAACCAAGGTTTGAGGCTTGTTCTTTTGCACAAAAAAATAACTTGTAACATTAAATATGTTTTGAGAATTACACAGGTGGTAAACGTAACATTAGAAACTGACATAGGTCAGTGTATTTCAAAATACGCAATACAGAAATTTAGTGTAAAACATCATCGCATACATGATGAAACCTTTAAATGTTTTCATTCATCATCTTCTGTAGGGAAGGAAGTTGATAGCTTTGACAGAGACGATTCAATCATGAGAGAACAATCTCATTTCAACTTTCATGTATGGTTATTCAATGAACTTAAGCATATAGACATAACTAACTTTTAAGGGAGAAGTTATCATGGCTTTTAAACTCGCGCGTAATGCGACAAAAGCGACAAAGAAAACATTGGAACTTTTACCAGATGAGGTTGAAGACCAAGCAAAAGATAAACTAAAAGACAAAGCGCATGAAATGGTTGAACAGAAAATTCAAGATAGTGTTCAATCACAAGCAGACACAGCAGCAGACAAACTTCAAAAAGTGAAAAAGAAAAATCAAGAAGTTGTTCCTGAAAAAGCTAACGAAGCAAAAGAAAAAGTTCAGGATGCTTTACTCACTACAAGAGAAAAGTTAAAAGACTTCAAAGAAGCGGGAGAAAAGTTTCAAGAGAACATTTCTTCGAGCCAAGGCAAATCTTCAAAATCGAAGAGAAAAGTTAAAGGTGTGCAAGATATTAAAAGCGTCCGCAATATTAAAGGCGTTTCAAATCTGAAAAGTTACGACGACATCAAGCATGCGTCCGACATCAAGAATATTGAAGATAATAAATCGTTATATACAAACTAAAAGTCAGCCAAGAAAAGCAGTTTAAGCAGTTTTAAATGACGACAACGTCATTGGTCAAATTATTTATTTAAATTGAGAGGGGAATTTTATTATGAGTAATTTACAAAGAAGTGCTGACACAGCAAGTTTAGCGGAAGTTATCGACCGTATTTTAGATAAAGGTATTGTTATTGATGCGTATGTAAGAGTTTCAGTTGTAGGTATTGAAATCTTAACAATTGAAGCAAGAATTGTTATCGCAAGTGTAGACACATGGTTACGTTATGCTGAAGCTGTTGGTTTATTGAGAGATGAAGTTGAAGAGGAAGGCTTACCTGGTCAGTCTCAACAACAACTCGCAAGTGAAAATCAATCAAGAGAACGCATCGAGTCAGATAGTCAATCTAAAGAAGCCGACAAAGAGGAAGCGAAACAAAAAGAAGGTTCATTTGGCGTTTAAATTGAACATTAACTCGGAGGCGGCAAATTGATGTTTGTCGCCCTCTCGTTATTTTTAGAAAGAATTATGGAGGGATTGCACATTATGAAGGAATTACTTGAAAATATTAAATCATTTTTTAACGAGCATGTCGCACCACCCTATAAAATAACGTCTGTTGAGCGTCGTGAAGATAGTGACTCAGATGAAGAAGGTAAGTCTGGATGGAGAGCGACGGTAGAAGTGATTGAAGAAAAAGAATATATGAAACGTTACGCTAAAGACCAAATGATTGGTACGTACACAGTGCTTTTAGATGATGATAAAGAAGTGACTTCTTTTAAACGTGAAGGCATTCGTTACCGTAGTAAGGTTGATCAATAAGTATAAATGTTATACAAATGAATCATTTTTATAACCGGTTAGACTACCCTCGTTCTAAGACGATTGAGTTGTAGCAATGTTAAGAGGAGGCTATACACATGGCAGAAGAAAAAGAAATGGGCGTTTACATCTTTTGTGGTATCCAAACCGAAGATGACAGTAATTTTGGCACAGTAGAAGTTGAAGGCGAAGAAAGAGACACGTATCTTGTTCGCTATAAAGATGCGGCATTTGTTGCAGCAACTGTACCGATGAAAATCTACTCTCCAAACCAAGAAAACTTAATGATGCATCAATCATTAGTTGCAAAAGTGATGGAAGAAAAAGAATCCGTGATTCCGGTAAGTTTTGGTAATGTTTTCAAATCAAAAGAAGATGTCAAAATCTTGCTTGAAAAACTTTATCCTCAATTTGAGAAATTATTTCCTGAAATTAAGGGTAAATTTGAACTAGGACTTAAAGTTATCGGTAAACAAGAATATTTAGAGTCAACCGTAAAAAGTAATGCAAACATCCAATCAATGAGTAAAAATGTCCAAGGTAAATCTAAAGATGCTGGCTACTTCGATCGTATGAAGCTTGGTGAGGCAACTCAAAAAATTATTGAGGGCCTTAGAAAAGATATCGAAGCGGATATTTATAAACCACTTGAGAAATTAAGTACTGCTGGACGTGTGAACGATCCACAAGGTGAAAAAGTATTATTAAATGCAGCCTTTTTAGTCGATCGTAATCAAGATGAAAAGTTCGATGCAAAAGTGAATGAACTTTACGAGAAATATCAAGATAAAGTGGACTTCAAATATACAGGTCCATGGCCAGCATATAACTTTGTAAATATCCGATTAAACATTGAGGGATCTTAATGTTAGCATACGGGTCAATTAAAATGTTGACTTCTATAGCACGTAAGGTTAAAGAAGAAGCCGATAAAGAACTTTACGATTTACCTACTATTGAGAAGAAACTCATTCATCTACAAATGATGGCTGAACTAGGGGAAATACCTGAGGATGTTTATAAAGAACAAGAAGAAGTGTTATTAGCACGCTATGAAATTGCAAAACAACGAGAAATCGATAAATGGGAAGCCTTAATCGATGAGAAAGAAGAGAGATAACATGGAAAACTTAACTTATTTATACGCATTAGTACCTGCATCGGAAATTGATAAAGAACCTTTACCGTCAATTACCGGTTTTGATGGTGAACATGAATTATTTACCTCAAAAGTAAATGATGACATTGTGGCAATTGTAACGTCATTAGATGGTGAAGCTTATTCTGAATCGATTATTGAAGACAAAGTCGATAATGATATGGAATGGCTACAAGAAAAAGCCTTTCATCACCATGAAACCATTTCGACATTAAATCAACATTACACGTTAATCCCACTTAAATTCTGTACGATTTATAAAAGTGAAGACAATTTAAGAGAAACGATTGGTGAAGTGAAAGACAAAGTGACAGAAACGTTTGCGTATCTTCAAGGTAAAGAAGAGTGGACAATTAAAATTTACTGTGATGATAGCAAATTGAGGGACAAATTAAGCGTTAACAATGAAAAAGTTGAAGCTAAACGTCAAGAAATCAGTAATTTACCAAAAGGTCGTCGTTTCTTTGAAGAAAAGAAAATTGACAGGCTGATTGATACAGAGCTTGAAAATGAAAAAGATCGTATTAGCGAGTCACTTCACAATCAAGTTAAATCCTATGCCATAGAGCAAAAAGTGAAAAAGAACTGGAGTAAAGATGTCACTGGTTTAAAAGAAGATATGATTTTAAATAGTGTCTATCTCCTCTCAGAAGACAAAGTGGAACAGTTCAAATCTGATATTGCGGAATGGGAGAAAAATAATAAAGGTGAAGAACTGAGAATTGATGCAAATGGGCCATGGCCAGCTTATCACTTTTCTGTTTTTTACTAGAAGTGAGGTGATGTGCGTATGCCATCTACTAAAGAAACGATAGAAAATAAAGAAGTCGGTCTCATTGATGTTTTGGATGTCATTTTGGATAAAGGTGTCGTTATTCGCGGAGATTTAATTATTTCAATAGCAAATATTGATTTAGTTTACTTGGATTTACGTGTACTCATCTCTTCAGTTGAAAAATTAATTCAAACTCAAGAAACAGAACGTCGAGATTTAACATCAGAAGATTTTGAGAGACAAAGGAGGGAATTGCTCGATGCCACAGATGAATCAAGTGAACCAAAACGGACGCATCAACTTCAATCAGGACGAAGCTGAAGATGGATTAGCACAACTTGTATTAACTGTTATCGAATTGTTACGTGAAATTGTTGAACGTCATGCCATTCGTCGCGTTGAAAGTGGGACTTTAACGGATGAACAAATTGAAGAATTAGGCGTCGCATTGATGGATTTAGAGGAGAAAATGGACGAGCTTAAAGATCACTTCGGCTTTGACGATGAAGATTTAAATATAGACCTCGGACCATTAGGCAGATTGATGTAATACCAACAAAAAGGAGTGAAATGCAATGGCAAATGACCCAAATTTACCACAAAATGGATCAAGTAACTTAGTGGAAGTACTTGAGAAAGTACTTGATAAAGGTGTCGTAATCGCAGGTGACATTCGTGTTGGAATTGCTGATGTCGAGCTCCTTTCCATTAAAATACGTCTAATTGTGGCTTCAGTAGATAAAGCGAAAGAAATTGGTTTAGATTGGTGGGAAACAGATCCATATCTCACTTCAAGAGCGACTGAAAATAAAATGAATCAACAAAAAGATTTAGAATCCGAAAATCAAGAATTGTTGAATAAAATTGAAGCACTCGAAAGTAAAATTAATGCGAATGAGTTAAGTCAAGACACTAAGGTAGAAGAACCAGCGACAGCAAAGAATGGGGGACAAAAAGATGAAGCAAAGGGAGAAGGAAAAGATAATTAAGAAAACGATTGTTGGTGGCCTATTAGGCGCTACAATGGGCTATTTATCTACGTCTAAAAGTAATCCGAAATCAGGAATGATGACGAAAGATCGATTAGACCATATGAAATCTTTAACATCACAACTTTTAAACCAACAATCGCAATCTAAAAAGTCTAAGTCCTCATTATTTAGTAAATTTACTAAAAACAAAGCGACAAAGCGTAAAGGATCTTTATTGGATAAATTTAAAAAAGATCACAAGGGCGATAGAAAGGACAAGAAGTCTATGAAAAAAACGAAAATTAATTCACATATTTTTCATAATGATGATACGTCAACGAAAGACTCAGATAACAAGGGAAATGTATTAAGCAGTTTGAAAAAAGATAAAAAAGAGAAAACACAATCAGCATCTAAAACGCCGCGCACAGATGCAAAAAAGGCAAAAGCAAAAGTGAAAGAAGAGGGATCTAATCATGAGAAAAAGAACAAAGGGAAAACTATTTTCAAAAAGTCCGAGAAAAGTGAAAAAAATGGTGATCAAGCAAAAAATGAAAAAGCTCGCAAAAAAGATGCGAAAAAAGCTGAAAAGAATGGAAAAGAAGCTAAAATAACGAAGGAAAAAGAGAAACCTTCTTTGTTGGACCGTTTTAAAAAAGATGATCAATCATCTAAAAAAACGCATAAGAAAAAAGAGAAATCAAATAAAGATGATTCTTTAAAAGATTCAATTTTAAATAAGTTTAGTAAAAATGGTGCGAACAAAAAGAAGGATTTAAAAAAAAAGAAGAAGAAGCAGAAAGAGAAAAAGGGGCTTCTTGGGAAAATGAGGAAGTGATAGACATGCCACAAAGTAAAAAAACCTCACCTAGAAGTACAAAAAAAGACGATCAAACAGAAGTAAGTGAAACAAAAGAAAAAGACGCTGAAGAAGAGACGTCTAAAAATTCAACTTCAAAAAAGAAAACGACACGCACTAGATCTCAATCTACTGCAACTAAGAAGAAAGCTGCATCCTCTAAAAAAGACGATGCAGCTTCTAAAGACAGTGAAAAAGTAGATGAGAAAGAAGAAAAAGAAGACAAACCGAAGACAACCAGACGTCGTAGAACTACAAAGAAATCGACAAAAGAAGCTGAAAATAAGGAAAACACAGATGCATCTGAAGATGATGATAAGACAGAAGAAAAACCTAAGCGTAAATCAACGACACGTCGTAGAAAATCTACTAAAAAAACATCTGATGACGCTAAGGACACTAAAGATGATAATGATAACGAAGAGAAAGAAGAGAATACAACTAAGAAAAAAACGACACGTCGTCGTAGAACAACAAAAAAATCAGAAGATGATTCAACTAAAGATGAAAATAATGAAACAATGAATAAATCTACCAAGTCATCTCAAGCGACTACTAAGAAAAAAGATGATGAGGTAAAAGACGAAGAAGCAACCGAAGAAGCGTCTAAACAAGAAAAAGAAGACGACGCGGAGACTTCAGATACAGAAACTGTTGATGTCAAAGAAAAAGCGAACGATGCGGATGATAAAGAAGCATCTGACGCCCAAGACAAAGAAGAAGAGGAAGAAGAGGAAGCTTCAGAAACAGAGGAAGACGACTCAGCCGAGGAAGAAGAAGACTCCGATGACTCAGAAGAAGAAGAAGAGGAAGAAGAGGAAGCTTCAGAAACAGAAGAAGAATCAACTGAAGAAGAAGACTCTGAGGACTCAAAAGAAGAAGAGGAAGCTTCAGAAACAGAAGAAGACTCCGATGACTTAAAAGAAGAAGAGGATGAAGAGGAACCTTCAGAAACAGAGGAAGAAGAATCAGCTGAAGAAGAAGACTCTGAGGACTCAAAAGAAGAAGAGGAAGCTTCAGAAACAGAAGAAGATGATTCAGATGAGGAAGAAGAAGCAGAGGAAACAGAAGATGAAGAAGAAAATCAAGACACTGAATTATCTGTAAAAGAGCCGAAAAAAGGTTTTTGGGATAAACTGACGAAAAATAAAAAATCAGTGAAAATCAAGAAAAATGAGGTTTCTAAAGAAGCTAAAGGCATTCAAACTAAAATAGAAATCAATGATGATACGGTTTCTAAAAAATAATCGTGTGGGGGTATCAATATGAGTGAAGTGACGAATAAAGACGGTATTTTAGAATCTTTTGTAGAGGCTACGAATGAAAATGGTTTTGCATTAGATATTTCTTTACTTGTTAATGGATCAATTGTTTCAGGGACGTTAGTTTCTGCTGAGGATTACTACAAATCTTTAAGTGAATCGTTTAAAGATGGCAATGATGTTGCTAAAGAATTTAGTGAACAATTTTCAGATGCGAGTGAATCTGCGAAATCAAGCGAAGGTGGCGCGAACTTTATTCATCTCAAAGATGCACGCGTTTATTTAAATGGCAGTCACCCAATTCCATCAGTAGGTTCGACATTATGGAGAGGTCGTTTAACTGAAGTGGATAGTTTCTTCTTAGGTAAAATTACAGAAGCAAAATAATTTTAACAATAGTTAATGATAAGCAATTTTTAATAAATGAGTAGCTGGATGGGTCTATTAAGATACATCCAGTTTTTTTATGCGTAAATGTGTAGGGGAGGGGACTTTGATGATATAGCGCGTGTTTATGTTATTAAAGGTATCTTTATTTTTGAAAAAGCTAATTATAAATCATCAGTAAAAGTACAGTGTTTTAAGACAAACGTTAGTCTGACGTCACTAACACCTCAGACTCACCTTGTAGTAATTTTTATTGATTTATACTAAAATAGTTTTAATTTTAAGGAGGGGTGAGGTGCAATGGCTTACAATTCATTTAGGCAAGGTGTCAGAGATTGTATTCCTACGTTGCTCGGTTATGCAGGTGTTGGTTTT
This sequence comes from Staphylococcus agnetis, assembly GCF_002901865.1. GTDB lineage: Bacteria > Bacillota > Bacilli > Staphylococcales > Staphylococcaceae > Staphylococcus > Staphylococcus agnetis. The sequence goes on along the minus strand of NZ_PPQF01000008.1, from coordinate 18,195 downwards.
TCTTTCGGTATCGTAGGTATTGCCTCTGGCTTCAGTATTTTAGACATCGCGTTACTATCTATACTCGTTTATGCAGGTGCTGCTCAATTTATCATTATTGCACTAATGGCTGTTCAAACGCCTATATGGATTATTGTACTCACAGCACTTGTCGTTAACAGTCGTATGTTTTTATTAAGTATGACACTCGCCCCAAACTTTAAAACGACATCTTTATCTCATCGTATAGGTATCGGATCGTTATTAACGGATGAGACATTTGGTATCGCAATTACACCACATTCAAAAGGAGCCGTAATCGGGAGACGTTGGATGCATGGCATCAATATTACAGCTTACATATTTTGGATTTTTGTTTGTATTCTTGGTGCGTTACTTGGTGATATCTTTTCGAATCCTGAGGCGTTAGGATTGGATTATGCGATTATCGCCATGTTTATTTTCCTTATGTTAAGTCAATTTGAAGGTCTTACGAAACCAAAGTTACATCTCTATTTAAAATTGGTATGTATTGTCGTTATACAAATGATGGTACTCAGTCTTGTAATGCCATCTTATATCGCCATTTTAATTACATCAATGGTTACTGCTGCAATAGGGGTGGTGATGGACCGATGACAATGTATATTCTTTGGACCATTATTCTATCTGGTATAGGCACATTAATATTACGTATTACGCCTTTCATCGCAATCGCACAATTACAACTTTCTGAAAAAGTCATTCAATGGTTATCTTTTATACCAATTACACTGTTTGCTGCCTTAGTTGTCGATGGATTGATCATTCAAGAAAGTGGTCACTTTGGATTTCGTTTAAACTGGATTTTTGTATTCGCAGTTATACCAACACTTCTCGCTACTTTGATATCAAGGAGTTTAACCATTGCTGTTATTATAGGTATGGTAAGTGTGGCATGTTTAAGACTTATTCTACCTCTGTAAACATTTGCATGAATATTCTGAATACGTTATGATATAAATTAATGAATTGAATACTGAAAGCTTATTAAGAGAAGTTGAGGGATTTGGCCCTGTGACGCTTCAGCAACCACTTAGTGATAAGTACGGTGCTACAACCAACGAATGTTTCGAGTGATAAGTCAATGATTAACATGAGTTGTATTGCCGTACAGACGGTAGTACAACTTTTTTGTTTAGAGGGAGGGTATGCTAAATTGACACATTATACAGTAGATACACTGCATTTAGGTGAATTTAAAACAGAATCAGGTGAAATGATTCAAGATTTAAAATTGAGATATGAACATGTAGGATATCGAGGACAACCTCTGGTATTAGTATGTCACGCATTAACAGGAAACCATTTAACTTATGGTACAGAAGATAACCCTGGATGGTGGCGTGAAATTATTGATGGCGGCTATATGCCATTACATGATTACCAATTTTTAACATTTAATGTGATTGGAAGTCCATTTGGATCTAGTTCGCGGCTAACAGATTCACAATTCCCTTCGAGGTTAACAATCCGTGATATCGTTCGTGCTATTGAATTAGGATTACAAGCGCTTCAATTTGAAACGATAGAAGTGTTGATAGGCGCCTCTCTCGGTGGTATGCAAGTACTAGAACTCTTGTATAACCAAAAATTTAAAGTGAAAAAGGCAGTCATTCTGGCTTCTACCGTAAAAACGTCTTCTTATTCACGTGCATTTAATGAAATAGCGCGTCAGGCAATACATTTAGGAGGAAGGGAAGGCTTAAGTATTGCGCGACAATTAGGTTTTTTAACCTACCGGTCGTCTAAAAGTTATGAAGCGAGATTTACGCCGGATGAAGTAGTAACCTATCAAAAGCATCAAGGTGATAAATTCAAAACATCTTTTGATTTGAAGTGTTACCTCACACTGCTAGATGTGTTAGATAGTCACAATGTATTTCGAGGGCGTCAAAACGTTGAACACGTTTTTCGTTCGTTAGATACAAAGGTGTTAACGATGGGATTTACTGATGATTTACTCTATCCCGATGATCAAGTCGCGGCGATAGGGGATTATTTTAAATATCACCGTCATTTTTTTGTACCGGACAATGTGGGACATGATGGCTTTTTGTTAAATTTCAATGATTGGGCACCTTATTTGTACCACTTCTTAGAACTTTCAAGATTTAGACGCTAAATTTAGACGAATATGTTACATTTTTGTTATAATTATGTAAATGAGATACACGTTGATGAGCTGTATTTGAGTTATGATAACTGAAATACAGCTTACCTATTGTTTGTATTAAGCAGAACACGATATAAAGAAAGACAATGTGTAGGAGCTATCTCAAAACTATTTTAAATGTGTATTGGCGAAGGTTTAAAATTTACTTTAAAAATAAAGATAAAAAACGGATGTTAAGTGATTTTAATCTTAATATGAAACTATAATTCGAACGCATGACGTCTGTTGTAAACCACTCTCAAAGCCTGTAAAATAGTGACTATAAATTTAAGTTTGGAAGTGGCATTATTGTTTTCGAAAATTAAACCTAAAGACACCATATTAGGCACCATTGCATTAATTTTGGTTGCTTTAGTGATGCATTTTATACCTATATTGGGAGTAATTGTTATATTTTTTGCACCGCTTCCAGGAATTATTCTTTGGTATCGTTCTAAATATTCTTTTGGCATTGCTGCGCTGGTTTCAATTATGGTTGCAACCATCACGGGAAGTTTATTTGTGCAAACCTTTATGATTATTTTACTTCTTGCAAGTTTAATCATTAGTCAATTATTACTTATTAAAGCGTCAAAAGAACGCATTTTATATGTCGTCTCATTTGTCACAAGTTTAGTGACATTGGGCGTAATGATTTTTCTACAAAGTATTAAGAAACTGCCCTATGCGCACGAATTAATTGAACCATACAAAATCGTTGTAGATGAAACGATTCGTATGCAAAACTTAGATGCGCAATCGGCAAAAATCTTAGAAGCATCTGTACAACAAATGGCCGTTCAAATGCCGAGTTTTATTGTGATAAGCATAACGTTATTTTTTATGTTGTCATTACTCATTATGTTTCCGATATTGCGTCAATTTAAAGTGGCTACACCCGTGTATCGCCCTTTATATTTATGGCAATTAAGAAAATCTATTTTTATCATCTATGCCATTGCGTTATTAGTTAGCATTATGACAGAACCTTCAACGACTGCGAATAGCATCAGTCAAAACTTTATTATTGTGCTTGGTTTCTTGCTTGTCATCCAAGGTTTAAGTTTTATTCATTATGCTTGCTCCATAAAAAAATTTCCAATAGGTGTTTCAGTTTTATTCATAATTATAGGCATCATCGCTTATCCGTTAACACGACTCATTGGTTTACTAGATTTAGGATTGAATTTAAAAAGCATGCTTAAAAAACGTTAAGAGGTGACAAAATGAAACGTCAGTCGGTAAAGAAATCGTTACTCCTCCCTTTTATATTGATTACATTAATGGCAATAGCGAGTGTCGGTGTGAGCTTTTTCTTTAGTGTGTTGTACGGGTTTATTGCTGCGATTACGTTATTTATCGTATTGATCATTTGTGTTTTTCTATTTAGATGGTTTTTTAAACGATTTGATACGTATTTAGATGATTTAAGTGGCAAAGTAACGTTAGCAAGTGATCGCGCTATTAAAAATATGCCTATAGGTATCATAGTATTAAATCAACATGATCAAATTGAATGGATGAACAAATTCTTAACGGAGCGTACAGAACGTAACGTTATTTCTGATCCTATTAACGAAGTATATCCGAATATTTTAAAACAGCTTGAAAAAGCAAAAGAAATAGAAATTATGAATAACGGCTATACCTATCGCGTTAAATATTCAAAAGATGAAGGTATTCTGTATTTTCTCGATGTTTCAGAAGAAGCAGAGATTAGACAAGCATATGACGATGAACAACCGATTATTGCGACGCTCTTTTTAGATAACTATGATGAGATTACGCAAAATATGAATGATACACAACGTTCGGAAATTAACTCAATGGTTACGCGTGTCATTAGTCGATGGGCACAAGAACATAATGTGTACTTTAAACGTTATAGTTCAGATCAGTTCGTAGCGTATTTAAACCGACGCATTTTACGAGAAATTGAAGAAACAAATTTTGATATTTTAAGTCAGCTACGAGAAAAAAGTGTGGGCTACCGTGCACAACTCACATTAAGTATTGGTGTGGGTGAAGGTTCCGAAAACCTTATCGATTTAGGTGAGATGTCTCAATCTGGTCTTGACCTTGCTTTAGGTCGAGGCGGTGACCAAGTAGCGATTAAAACGATGAATGGCAATGTGCGTTTTTATGGAGGTAAGACTGACCCGATGGAAAAACGTACACGTGTAAGAGCCCGCGTTATTTCACACGCCTTAAAAGATATTTTACTTGAAGGTGACAAAGTGATAGTGATGGGGCATACACGCCCAGATTTAGATGCGATTGGTGCTGCAATTGGTGTCACGCGTTTTGCGATGATGAATAACCTTGAATCTTACATCGTATTGAACGAATCTGATATTGATCCGACATTGCGACGCGTCATGGACGAAATTGATCAAAAACCAGAGCTTAAGGAACGTTTTATTACGTCTGACGAAGCTTGGGATATGATGACAAGTAAAACGACACTAGTCATTGTGGATACACATAAACCAGAAATGGTCATCGATAAAGATATTTTAAATAAAGCGAATCGTAAGGTTGTTATCGATCACCATCGACGCGGTGAAGAATTTATTTCTAATCCTTTACTCGTTTATATGGAACCTTATGCGAGTTCGACTGCCGAGCTTGTGACGGAATTATTAGAATATCAAACGACAGAACAACGTTTAACGCGTCTAGAATCAACAGTGATGTACGCAGGAATTATAGTTGATACACGTAACTTTACATTACGTACAGGCTCACGTACATTTGATGCTGCGAGCTACTTGCGTGCCCACGGTGCCGATACAATTTTAACGCAACATTTCTTAAAAGATGACATTGAAACATATATTAAACGTACGGAATTGATTCGTACAGTCGATTTACAAGATAATGGTATTGCGATTGCTCACGGTGAAGAACATCAAATTTATCATCCTGTCACAGTGGCACAAGCGGCAGATGAGCTATTAAGTCTAGATGGTGTTGAAGCCTCATATGTTATCGCTAAACGTGAAGACGACCTTGTAGGCATTTCAGCACGTTCATTAGGTGAATTTAACGTTCAGCTTACAATGGAAGCACTCGGTGGTGGTGGCCATTTAACGAATGCAGCAACGCAAATAAAAGACGTCACAGTCGAACAAGCCATTGAACAATTAAAAAAAGCCATCCAAGAACAAATCGATAGGAGTGACAATACATGAAAGTAATATTTACACAAGATGTTAAAGGTAAAGGTAAAAAAGGTGAAGTGAAAGACGTACCAGTTGGATATGCCAATAACTTTTTAATTAAAAACAACTATGCAGTTGAAGCAACACCAGGTAATTTAAAAAAATTAGAACAACAAAATAAACGTATTGAAAAAGACAAACAACAAGAATTAGATGATGCGAAAGCGTTAAAAGCAAAACTTGAATCATTAGAAGTTGAAGTCACTGCCAAATCAGGTGAAAGTGGCAAATTGTTTGGTTCTGTAAGCACAAAACAAATTGCAGAAGCATTAAATAAGCAACATGGTATTAAAATAGATAAACGTAAAATGGAGCTTTCTCACGGCATCCAAGCGTTAGGATATACAAATGTACCGGTTAAACTGCATAAAGAAGTAGAAGGCGTTATTCGCGTGCATACGGTGGAGAAATAAATATTATACTTAGGGCTGAAACAAATGTTTCAGTCCTATTTTTATTAAATTGAAATGTTGAAAGTAAACATGCTTCAATTAATTAATGATTAGCGAATAGAAGTTATTCATTATAAACAAAGTATGTTTTAGCAGATTCAACCGTTTTTTAACACATCTTTAGTTTTATTACATTATCTAGGTAACTTACAGTCTTATTTTTCAAATCCTTTATGACATCTATTAATTTTCTAGGAATGAACCCTAACTAGTGTTAAAATATGTAAAGTATATAAAAGCACGTAGGGAGGTTAATCGCATGGATGGAATGTATGAGCATCAACAAATGCCACATAGTAATGAAGCGGAACAATCCGTTTTAGGTGCGATATTTTTAGATCCTGAATTGATGTCGTCAACACAAGAAATTTTATTACCTGAATCGTTTTATCGCACTGCCCATCAACATATTTTCCGTGCGATGATGAACCTTAATGAGGACGGTAATGACATTGATATCGTAACGGTGTTAGACCGTCTCACTCAAGATGGGGTCATCAGTGAATCCGGGGGACCACAGTATCTTGCTGAAATTACGTCTAATGTCCCGACGACACGAAATATTCAATATTATACCGATGTTGTCTTTAAAAATGCGGTTAAGCGTAAATTAATTCACACTGCTGATAGTATCGCGAATGATGGATACAATGATGAATTAGATATTGATACCGTTTTAAATGATGCGGAACGTCGTATTTTAGAACTATCGTCAACACGAGAAAGTGATGGCTTTAAAGATATTCGTGACGTATTAGGTCAAGTGTATGATAATGCGGAAGCGCTTGATCAAAATAGCGGTCAGACACCAGGTATTCCTACTGGTTACCGTGATCTTGACCAAATGACGGCAGGGTTTAACCGTAACGATTTAATCATTTTAGCGGCGCGTCCGTCGGTAGGTAAGACTGCCTTCGCATTAAATATTGCGCAGAAAGTGGCGACCCACGAAGATCAATATACGGTCGGTATTTTCTCACTTGAGATGGGTGCCGACCAACTGGCGACTCGTATGATATGTAGTTCCGGAAATGTTGATTCTAACCGTTTACGTACAGGAACAATGACAGAAGAAGACTGGAACCGATTTACAGTTGCGGTCGGTAAACTTTCTCGTACAAAAATATTTATCGATGATACACCAGGGATTCGTATTACCGATTTACGTTCCAAATGTCGTCGCTTAAAACAAGAACATGGACTTGATATGATTGTGATTGACTATTTACAGCTGATTCAAGGAAGCGGTTCACGTGCGTCTGATAACCGTCAACAAGAAGTATCTGAAATTTCACGTATGTTGAAAGGGATTGCTCGTGAACTAGAGTGTCCTGTTATCGCATTGAGTCAGTTATCACGTGGCGTGGAACAGCGTCAAGATAAGCGACCAATGATGAGTGATATTCGTGAATCAGGGTCCATTGAGCAAGATGCCGATATTGTTGCCTTTTTATATCGTGATGACTATTATAATCGTGGTGATGGTGAAGAGGATGATGATGACGCTGGATTTGAACCTCAAACAAATGATGAAAATGGTGAAATTGAAATCATTATCGCCAAGCAACGTAACGGCCCTACAGGGACAGTGAAATTGCACTTCATGAAACAATATAATAAATTTACAGATATTGATTATGCACATGCCGATATGGGTTAAATAAAATGTGACAAATTTAAGTCTAAAAAATAATTTTTCCGTACATTAAACGATTATATATTTTTAATGTACGGTTTTTTAATTGATTTTTCGATTGTATTTTGTGTTAAGTATGGATTTTGAAATGTTGTTTTTGTACGATAAACGCTATAATAATGCGCTGTCATAAGCTTGAGGAGACATTCGACTCAACAAGGTCATGAAAATTTTCATAGATATTAACGTTCGTTTTTTGGTTTGCATTCCATCTGTCATACTGGTAAAATACACTTTGGTTAATTGAGAAAACGTTGGAGGTGCTCTTATGTCATCAATCGTAGTAGTTGGGACACAATGGGGAGACGAAGGAAAAGGTAAAATTACAGACTTTTTAGCAGAACAAGCAGATGTCATTACACGTTTTTCAGGCGGTAATAATGCAGGACATACAATTAAATTTGATGGTGAAACATACAAACTTCACCTAGTACCATCAGGTATTTTCTATAAAGAAAAATTATCTGTTATTGGTAATGGTGTCGTTGTAGATCCTGTTGCTTTATTAAAAGAATTAGATGGCTTAAATGAACGTGGAATTGCGACTGACAATCTGCGCATTTCTAACCGTGCTCACGTCATCCTTCCATACCACTTAAAACAAGACGAACTAGAAGAAGAGCGTCGTGGTGATAATAAAATCGGTACTACGAAAAAAGGTATCGGCCCAGCATACGTAGATAAAGCACAACGTATCGGTATTCGTATGGCAGACCTTCTAGATAAAGAAGTTTTTGAACAACGCTTAAAAGAAAACTTAGCGTATAAAAATGACTATTTCCAAGGCATGTTCAAACAAGATGCACCATCGTTTGAGGAAATTTTCGAACCGTATTACGAAGCGGGTCAACGTTTGGCACAATATGTTACTGACACAGCTAAAGTGTTAGATGATGCATTTGTGGCTGACGAAAAAGTTTTATTTGAAGGCGCGCAAGGTGTGATGTTAGACATCGACCACGGTACGTATCCTTTTGTAACGTCTAGTAACCCAGTTGCGGGTAACGTAACAGTAGGTACAGGTGTAGGCCCGACTCACGTATCTAAAGTAGTAGGTGTATGTAAAGCGTATACTTCTCGTGTTGGTGATGGTCCATTCCCAACTGAATTATTTAATGAAGAAGGGCATCACATTCGTGAAGTTGGTCGTGAATACGGTACGACTACAGGACGTCCACGTCGTGTAGGTTGGTTTGACTCAGTCGTGTTACGTCACTCTCGTCGTGTAAGTGGGATTACAGATTTATCAATCAACTCTATCGACGTATTAACAGGTTTAGATACAGTTAAAATCTGTACAGCGTATGAGCTTGATGGTAAAGAAATTACAGAATACCCAGCGAACTTAAATGACTTAAAACGTTGTAAACCAATTTTTGAAGAACTACCTGGTTGGACAGAAGATATCACAGGTGTACGTAGTTTAGATGAATTACCTGATAACGCGCGTCGTTACTTAGAACGTATTTCAGAATTATGTAACGTTCACATTTCAATCTTCTCTGTAGGTCCAGACCGTAATCAAACGAACATTGTTGAAAAATTATGGGTTTAATTCATCTGAGGTAAGTCTAACCGCAACATAACGGTAAGACTGACTTGTAGTATATAAAAGCCGGCAAATCAATGGATTTGCTGGCTTTTTTTGTATATTAGTGTTGTTGTTAATTTCGGTCTATTATTGCCATATGAAGATCATGAATCATAGCGATAAGTGGACGAATAATCATCTGAATACTCCCGATAACGAATAATACAGTACCTTGAAATACGGTCGAATCAGAGAAAAATAAAAAACTACCGATTAAAAAAATGAGACCAAGTACGACATCATTAAGTTGATACAGTGCTTTATAGACAAAAGACTTTCTATTTTTTTGATTACTAAAATTTATACTAGCTTGTTGCTTTTTTGGCATGTGGGTAGTCCCTCCTTAAAATTTACTCGTATGTTATACCCGTTATGGCATGATGACATAGGTATTGCTTATGAATTACATTAATTTCAATAATAATGAAACTAACTTTTATCATTTTATTGATGTGATAAGGTGTTTGAGAGAGATAAAAGTTTAAAAAAGGTGAGAGTGAATCATTGATATAAAGGGGTTTGAAGGTATTATGTTGCGTTTGTAAAGCGTGTGTGAAAAATTATTGAAAAAAATTTAAAATTTATCTTGCCATCGTGAAAATGGGGTGCTATAATCAATCTTGTGTTCAAAAGAGGCTCCTTGGTCAAGCGGTTAAGACACCGCCCTTTCACGGCGGTAACACGGGTTCGAGTCCCGTAGGAGTCACCATGATATGGTCCCGTAGTGGAGCGGTTTAACACGCCTGCCTGTCACGCAGGAGATCGCGGGTTCGATTCCCGTCGGGACCGCTACTTGCCCATCCAAATATGGATGGGCATTTTTTTGATTCAAACACATCTCCAACCTTACAATACTTTCACAGCAACCTATGACAACCATGCGATTATCATAGTGTTGCTTTTTTAATTTGTATTAATGTTGAATAAAGTAAATGATAGAATTTGCACTTTAGAAGTGATACATTATAAGGTATAGGATTATGCCAATTGGAAACGTATAATTTTGCACTTTAATATGAAATGGGGTCAAAGCATATGGCGAGAAAAGTAGTCGTAGTCGACGATGAAAAACCAATTGCGGATATATTAGAATTTAACTTGAAGAAAGAAGGTTACGAAGTATACGTAGCCTACGACGGTGATGATGCCGTGGATTTAATTTATGAAAAAGAACCAGATATTGTCTTACTAGACATTATGTTACCTGGTCGAGACGGTATGGAAGTATGCCGTGAAGTACGTAAAAAATACGAAATGCCAATCATTATGTTAACAGCGAAAGACTCAGAAATTGATAAAGTTCTTGGTCTTGAGTTAGGCGCAGATGACTACGTTACGAAACCATTTAGTACACGTGAACTCATTGCGCGTGTGAAAGCGAACTTACGTCGCCATTACACACAACCTACACAAGATACAGAAGTACAATCTAATGATATTACGATTAAAGATATCGTCATTTACCCAGATGCGTATTCGATTAAAAAACGTGGCGAAGATATTGATTTAACGCATCGTGAATTTGAATTATTCCATTACTTAGCAAATCATATGGGTCAAGTAATGACACGTGAACATTTACTTCAAACGGTGTGGGGTTATGATTATTTTGGCGACGTACGTACTGTTGACGTAACGATTCGTCGTCTACGTGAAAAAATTGAAGATGATCCGTCTCACCCGGACTACATTGTTACACGTCGTGGTGTAGGCTATTTTCTTCAACAACATGATTAGAGGAAGCTTAATATGAAGTGGTTAAAACAATTTCAATCCCTTCACACGAAGCTCGTTATTGTTTATGTGTTACTTATCATTATCGGTATGCAAATTATCGGTCTTTATTTTACGAACAGTCTTGAAAAAGAAATGACCGATACCTTTAAAACCAATATTTCTCAAAATGCGAAACAAATTGAGCTCAGTATTGAGAAAATATATGCGGACGAGAATGGCACGACGAATACTCAAAAAGATATTCAAAATCTTTTAAATGAATATGCCAACCGTAATGAAATGATTGAAATACGCTTCATTGATACAGATCAAATCATTTTAGCGACGTCTAAACAATCCAATCGTCATATGATTAATCAAAAAGCGAATGAAAGTTCAATTCAAAAAGCGCTTTCACTCGGACAAGAAAATTCGGATACAGTTCTTAAAGATTATGGCGAAGGAAAGCAACGGGTTTGGGTTAAAAATATGCCTGTCACAACGAATAAAGGATTGATAGGTGATATATACATCGAATCCAACATTAACCAAGTTTATGACCAGCTTAATAATATTAATCAAATTTTTATTGTTGGGACTTTAATTTCTTTAATTATTACAGTTATATTGGGATTCTTTATTGCACGTACAATTACGAAACCGATTACAGATATGCGTAACCAAACGGTTGAAATGTCGAAAGGGAATTACACGCAACGTGTGAAAATCTACGGCAATGACGAGATTGGTGAGTTGGCATTAGCATTCAATAACTTGTCCAAACGTGTGCAAGAAGCACAAGCGAATACTGAAAGTGAAAAGCGTCGTTTAGACTCTGTTATCACACACATGAGTGACGGTATCATTGCGACAGACCGTCGAGGGCGTGTGCGTATTATCAACGACATGGCGCTTAAAATGCTCGGTAAGATGAAAGAAGATGTTACTGGGCAACATATATTTGATATTTTAGATTTACGTGATACGTATACGTTAGAAGAATTAAGCGACAATCATGATAGTTTTCTTCTTGATATTAATGAGGATGAAGGCATTATTGCGCGAGTGAACTTTAGTAATATCGTTCAAAATACGGGTTTCGTAACAGGTTATATTGCCGTGTTACATGATGTTACTGAACAACAACAAGTAGAAAAAGAACGTCGCGAGTTCGTTGCGAACGTGTCACACGAATTACGTACGCCACTGACATCGATGAACAGTTACATCGAAGCTTTAGAAGAAGGCGCGTGGAAAGATGAGTCGATTGCGCCTCAATTTTTATCTGTGACACGAGAAGAAACAGAGCGTATGATTCGTCTCGTTAATGATTTACTTCATTTATCTAAAATGGATAATGAAACAGAACAAATTACGAAAGAAATTGTTGATTTTAACATGTTTGTTAATAAAATCATCAATCGACATGAGATGTCCGCCAAAGATACAACATTCGTGCGCGACATCCCACATAAATCTATATTCACGGAAATCGATCCTGACAAGATGACGCAAGTATTTGATAACGTGATTACAAATGCAATTAAATATTCTCGCGGTGAGAAACGTGTAGAGTTTCACGTGAAACAAAATGCGGTGCATAATCGTGTGACAGTGCGTATTAAAGATAATGGGATTGGTATCCCGATAAACAAAGTGGACAAAATCTTTGACCGCTTTTTCCGAGTAGATAAAGCACGGACACGTAAGATGGGGGGAACAGGTCTTGGTCTTGCGATTTCAAAAGAAATTGTAGAAGCACACAACGGGCGCATTTGGGCAAATAGTGTGGAAGGGCAAGGGACCTCTATTTTTATAACATTACCGTGTGAAATTATTGAAGATGGTGATTGGGATGCAGACTAAAGAACTCATCAAATCCATAATCTTAGGACTCCTTGTTTTAATGAGTATCATTTTAACTGTAAAGATTTGGAACTTTTCTCCTGATGTGGCAGATACATATAGCGATCCACATCATGAAAATACGAAAGCCATAGGTGCGCGTTATGATAAGGAAGCGGCGCAAGTGATGACCCCAAATCAAATGGTGCATGTAGACCAAGGTAAAATAGAAGGATCTTCTGCAACTCCATCGGTCAATGAAATTGCCAATCTCTTTAGTAAGCATCACATTTCTAAAGTAGAAGAATTTTCAAATGATCATGTTTTATCATTAGATACATTAAGTGATCATCTTGTTATTTTAGACTACCCGACAGACACCCCACTTGCGATGTATTTGAATGAAGTGATGAATGTACCAGCTAAGGTTCCTTCAAATTTTAAATTTAATCGCATTATTTTAGATATGAACAGTCGTTACGATGTTGACGTCTATGCGATTGATGCGGATCGTCAGCGTGCTATAAAAATGACGACGGATGTGTCTGTTAAAACAGTAAAAGGGCATCTAGATGAGATGTCATCTAATCTTGAACCTTACACGGATATTTTGACGGACCAAACAACAGTAAATAAAGCGACTTATTTATATGCGCCTAAAGCACCGAAAGATTTACGCACGTATCGTACGATTTTTAACAACATTAATGTTGAAGACCTTAATTCCATTCTTTTTGATGATACGCCAATTGTGCGGACAACAAGAAGCGGTACGACAACGTACAATAACAATACGGGCATGGTAAATTATGATGCCAATAAAGAAACCTACAGTTACACGAATTTATCAGAAGATGAACATAGTACACGTGATATGAATATCAGTATTCCAAGAACCTTTGATTACATTAATAAACACGGTGGTTTTACCGATGATTTTCGTTTATTTAAAACGAATGGATCTAAAGGTGAAATGATTTATCAAATGTTCATTAATGGTAGACCTATATTTGACTCAACAATCCGTAACCAAATACGCGTGATTTGGGGTGAGCGCGGTATCTTTGAATATAGCCGTGGATTGTTGAAAACAAATGTCACTGTGGATAATGGCGAAAAGCCTAAAGCATTGCCACCTGCAGAAGATGTACGGGCGGAGCTCGCAAGTAATGGTCGTGTGGATTTTTCTAAAGTAGATCAAATGATTGTCGGCTACCGTATGATTACGAAAGAATCTTCAAATGATGGTATTGAAGTGCAACATAATAGTCAATTTGTGCCAACATGGTATATTAAATACGATAATGATTGGTATGAATTTCAAAATGGGGAGTTGATTAAGCCGTGAACTGGAAACAAGCCAAAACCCTTTTCATCGTCGTCTTCTTCCTGACAAATTTATGTTTAATTTATATTTATGTTGATAAAGTGAATAAATCGCACGTCAATGATTCTGAAAACGACAATGCCGTTAATTTTGAACAAGAAGATATTAAATTGCCAAAAGATATGCCAAATGTTAATGGCGTCAAAATGCAGTTAATCACTGGAGACTCACATGATTTTGAAAAAGATGTGAAAGAAGATGATAATGCTGAAGCCAGTAAAGATGGTTTTACGTTAACGCAAAAGATGGCGCACGCGGTGAATGTGAGTCAAGATCCCATTTCGATTTTAAAACCGTACATCAATGCTAATGTGTACGGTGGTAGCCAATATCAATATCATGAAACGCAAGATGGTAAAATTATTTATGAACAAACATATGATGGGTATCCAATCATGAATAATAATCGTGCCAGATTGTCTTTTGATGTTAATGGGAATAAAACAAAATCTTACACGCAATCAACAATGGAAGACATCCGGCCGTCTAAAGGTGAAAATAATAAACCACGTCAAGTTATTAGTGCGCGTGAAGCTATTGAAACACTATATTATAACCAATATTTAAAAGCTGGCCAGTCGGTAGATAGTATTCGACTGGGGTACTATACGGTAGTTAAAGAAACAAACGTACAAGTATTACAAGCAAACTGGGAAATTACCGTTAGTAAAAAAGGTAAAAAACATACGTATTATGTTGAAGCGGTATCATCAAATCCGCAAATTACAGAATAATAGAAAGGGTGGTCACTTGATACGAATGAGTGTCCTCGCAAGTGGCAGTACAGGTAACGCCACTTTTGTAGAGAGTGATAAAGGCAGCCTGTTGGTCGACGTCGGCTTAACAGGTAAGAAAATGGAAGCACTTTTCGATCAAATCGACCGAAAAATATCAGATTTAAATGGGATTCTTGTGACGCATGAACATTCCGATCATATTAAAGGATTAGGCGTTTTGGCACGAAAATATAACCTGCCTGTTTATGCGAATGAAAAAACATGGACATGTATTGAAAAGAAAGATTCACGCATTCCAAGCGCTCAAAAATTTATTTTCAATCCGTATGAAACAAAATCAATCGCAGGGTTTGATGTGGAATCATTTAATGTGTCTCACGATGCGATTGATCCACAGTTTTATATATTCCATAATAACTATAAGAAACTTACGATGATTACCGATACAGGCTATGTTTCAGACCGTATGAAAGGGATGATTCGTGGCAGTGATGCGTTTATTTTTGAAAGTAATCATGACGTAGACATGTTGCGTATGTGTCGCTATCCATGGAAGACGAAACAACGTATTTTAAGTGATATGGGTCACGTCTCAAATGAAGACGCTGCACACGCGATGACAGACGTCATTACTGGTCAAACCAAACGCATCTATTTATCACATCTCTCACAAGACAATAATATGAAAGATTTAGCACGCATGAGTGTCGGACAGATTTTACGTGAACACGATATCGATACCGTAAATGACGTAAAATTATGTGATACTGATAAAGCACAACCGACAACTATCTATACGCTATAACGACTTCAAGGGTTAAAAACGACATATTGCGTTTTTAACCCTTTTTATATTTTCAAACATGAAACCGGTCCGTTTCACATTAAAATGAAAGGAGGAAAGTCCGATGACATTGCTTGCGGTTATCATATTTATCGCCACACTGATTTTTATTATTTGGCAGCCTAAAGGTTTAGATATCGGTATTACAGCCCTCATAGGTGCTTCATTAGTGATACTTACAGGCGTCGTTAGTTTCAATGACATCGGTGTAGTAACAGGTATCGTTTGGAACGCGACACTAACCTTTATTGCGTTGATTATTATTTCACTTGTTTTAGATGACATCGGCTTCTTTGAATGGTCAGCTTTACACATGGTGAAAGCTTCAAAAGGTAACGGCTTTAAAATGTTTTTGTATATGATGTTACTTGGTGCTGTTGTTGCCGCGTTATTTGCGAATGATGGTGCAGCACTGATTTTAACACCCATCGTATTAGCTATGGTAAGGCACTTAGGATTTAGTGCGCGGGCAGTCTTTCCTTTTGTTATAGCGAGTGGCTTCATCGCAGACGCCACATCACTTCCACTTGTGGTCAGTAACCTTGTGAATATTGTATCAGCAGATTATTTCAACATTGGCTTTCTTGAATACCTACATCGGATGTGGTTACCCAACTTATTTTCTTTAGGGGCAAGTATGATTGTGTTATGGCTCTATTTTAAAAAAGCGATACCAAAATCGTTTAACTTTCATCATGTGAAACAACCGTGTGAGGCAATTAAAGATCGGCGACTCTTTAACATATCATGGTGGATATTAGCGTTTTTAATGCTGGGTTATCTTCTAAGCGAAATGGTAGGCATACCGGTATCATTTATTGCATGCTCGATAGCTGTTATGTTTATTAGCATGGCAAGACGTTCACCTGCAGTACATACAAAAGCAATTATTAAGGATGCACCATGGAATATCGTCTTATTTTCAATTGGTATGTATATCGTTGTGTTTGGTTTAAAAAATGTTGGTATCACGCATGCAATTGGCCATATATTAACTGTGATTTCAAATTATGGCTCGTTAGCATCTGTCATGGGTATGGGCTTGTTGTCAGCGTTTTTATCAGCAGTTATGAATAATATGCCTACTGTCATGATTAATGCACTCGCGATTCATCAGGCAGGTGTAACGGGAAGTCTTAAGGAAGGTATGATTTATGCGAATGTCATCGGCGCAGATTTAGGTCCTAAAATGACACCGATTGGCTCACTTGCAACGTTATTATGGCTCCATGTGTTAGCTCAAAAAGGTGTGAAAATATCATGGGGAATGTATTTTAAAATTGGTATTGTGACGACGATTCCAGTGTTACTCGTGACGCTTATTGGACTATATGTAAGTATGCTTATGTTTTAAAGGAAATGTTGGTTGATTTTACGCAATAAAATGCCTCATTGTGTTTGAGAAGAAACAAATTAAAAATGGTCTAAGAAGTAAAAAGTGCTAGGTAAAAATACTTAGCACTTAAATATTTTACGTTAGTGATATTGCTCGAAAACGTAAATCATGTAAGATATACATAACAGAAAATTGAGATACTAAGAAATATCTGTTTTCAATTTTTTACATGCATAAATGTGCAAAACAGAGGAAAACTTATCCCCAAATATGTGTACAAAATGAGGGGGTTATAAACAATCCACATGTTAATAACTATATTACCAACAAAGTTATACACATATTCACAGACTTATACACAACTATTGAGGATAAATCCACATTTATTCTTAAATAATTTATACAAATTCGGTATAATGAGGATAAATATGTGAGTAACTGAATAACCTGTGGATAACTTGCTAGTTATAAACAAATTGGAGGAAATCATGAAAATAACCATCATCGCAGTTGGAAAATTAAAAGAGAAATATTGGAAACAGGCCATTGCCGAATATGAAAAACGATTAACGGCTTATACGAAAGTTGAGATCATCGAAGTACCAGATGAAAAAGCACCAGAAAATATGAGTGATAAAGAAATCGAACAAGTAAAAGAAAAAGAAGGCCAACGCATCCTAGCGAAAATCAAACCACAATCCACAGTCATTACGTTAGAAATCCAAGGGAAAATGTTAAGCTCAGAAGGACTAGCAAAAGAACTGGATCAACGAATGACGCAAGGTGCAAGCGATTTTACCTTTGTCATCGGTGGGTCAAACGGTTTACACCAAGACGTCATGAAGCGCAGCAACTTTGCGCTATCATTCAGTAAAATGACCTTCCCACATCAAATGATGCGCGTTGTTTTGTTAGAGCAAGTGTATCGCGCATTTAAAATAAATAGAGGCGAAGCGTATCATAAGTGAAGCGGCTTTTCAGCCTTAGCATAAAGGGATTTTGAGCATATCAAAACGTATGAGGTTAATGAGAATTGACGTGATGTTTTTTTGAAACATATCACAAATAAAACTAAAAATAGGAGTAACTATTAATATAGTATAAATTCAATATGGTGAAAAAATCCAAAAATAAAATATAACATCATAATGGTGATGTAAATATATTATACAAAAGGGGCATATAATGTTAGAA
>NZ_PPQF01000078.1 GCF_002901865.1 Staphylococcus agnetis | reverse complement strand
TCAAAGGCATTGAATGTATTTATGGACTATATAAAAAGAACCGCAGATCTCTTCAGATCTACGGGTTTTCGCCATGCCGTGTAATTAGCATCATGCTACCTAGTGTTTAAATAGGTAGCTCTTTTTAATTGCAACTTATAACTCATTAATAAGCGGACAATAATAATATACAGTATCTCTATTATAATTACCAGAAATAAAAACTAAAATTATACACTAATGTGAAAAATTATTAAAACAGTTAGTTATTATTTTGGCTTTCCAAATTAAGTTTCTTTTCGTTATACCATTTTGCTATGTCTTTTGTTATAGGCTGTAAGGTAGCTGTTTTATTTCCTTGACCGCCTTGTATTAGCACTCCAATTATCTCGTTACTATCTTCTAAAAATACAGCGGATCCTGATTGACCTCCATATGAAGGCATTGTAGTACGAATAGCGTTTTCGTCAGCAAAAGTGATTTCCCCTGTGAATTTATATTGTTTGCCACCATCAAAATCATAAGGGTAGCCAAATGAAAATACTTTTTTTCCTACTAACTTTGACAATTCTTCTTTTGTAAACCCTTTTAACTGTATTTCTTTGCCTGCAAACGTTGATTCATAATATTTATATGAGTTATCTTTATCGGAATTACGACCATGAACAAATGCTATATCTTTATCTGTATAAGGATTAAACAAATATATATTCATTGATCCATAAGGTGTAGAAATTCCTGATTGAGCTGGAGACACTTTACCTACATATTCATTTTGTTTAAAACCATCTCCGCAGTGTGCGGCAGTTAATCCAAAATTAGGAGTAAGCATTGTAACTGTACAAGGTCCTTTAGAACTTTGAAAAGTGCCGACTCGTCTTCCTATTTCATCACTCTGAGTATTAGTTACTAAATTTTTTGTACCATTTTCTGCTGCAAGAATTGGGCTGGATAGAAGTGTGGCAAAAAATATCATTACTGTTAATAGTAATATACTAAATTTACTTTTCATTATATTACCTCCTTAATCGTTTTTTGTATTGTTGTCGAACCATTTTTTTAATCTTTCGTCTATAGGGACAACTTGACCATCACTATTTGATTTTTTTCCATAAAGAACTCCCAAAAACCCATCGTTTTCTTTTAAAAATACACCTGAACCGGACTGTCCTTCTACTGTGGGTATACTTGTTGTTAGGACTTTTGTGTGAGGGTCAAAATCTATTATTTTACCTTCGGACTTAATTTGAGGTGACCCATAGAGGTCTGAAGGGTATCCGTATGAGTATACTTCTTTCCCCATCAAACTTCTTAACTCTTCAAAGGTACGCCCTTTTACTTCGAGATTAAAATCTTTTATATAATGTTTATAGTCTTTGGATTTGTCAGATTCTCGACCCTTAAGAATAGCGATATCTTGAGAAGTGTCTGGAATATATGTACTAATGTCCATCTTTCCAAAAGGAGTGCTAATTCCTGATTGACCGGGATATATAGAACCTATATTACCTTCTATTTTATTTTTGCCTGCACAATGTCTAGATGTTAAAGCTATATTAGGAGTAATTAACGTAGCAGAACAATATAGAGAATTATCAGGTGCATATTTTGCAATCGTTTTACTTTTGTTATCTTTTAAAGTATCTACAGGTGTTCTAGCCCCAGTATTTTCTTGCGCAAGTACGGATTGTGTATCAAGTGTTGTTGCAATAGTAGATAATGCTATAACGCATGCTAAAAGTAACTTAACTTTCATGATGTTCATCACAACCTTTATTTTTATTGGATTCATTCATTAACCTATACACATATTATAAAATAATAAAGTTTAAAATTGCTTAATTATTTATTAACAGATCCTTAATTATACCTTACAGTTAGTCGGAATTTTATGAAAAAAGGAGTTTTTTATCACAAAAGCGAACGTATGTTCTATGATGGTATGTAAGAGAGGAGTGTCTTAAATGGGTTCTGTTGCAAAGTTAAATTAGTATACAAAGCTATGCAAAATCAATATATTAAATGCCAGCATAATAACATATTACTAGGGCCTATTTAGCTTTTTTTTCATTTCTTTGTATTTATATTACATGATTTTCAACTTTGCAACAGAACCAAAGAGAATAAGTTAAAAGGTATTTAATTTAAAGTATGTAACTGAATAAGTATAGACATAAATAAGAGGGCACATAACCGAATAATATAGTAACATGTAACAAGTTACAAAATACCCTGTTGTTTTGATTATTCCTTTAACCATAATTATTAAAATGAATGTTCTCTAAATTGAATAGAACTGATTATTTACTATTCCAAAAGCATATCAAATTGTGTCTATTGAAAATGAAAGTATCACGGGTATTGGAACTCATGAAGAACTATTAAAAAAACACAAAACAAATATTACTTGTTGAATCATAGGATATATGCAAAATATTTAATATATTTAAAATTTTTTACTATAAGGAGGTGGTTTTGTGAAATTTCTTGAAATTTTGGGAACTATAATGGGAATTTGTATAGTTGTTTTCCCGCTATCAGCTATAGGAATGACGATCTATGAATTTTCAAAACCATATGAGTCGTGCTCTTTTTTCACCCCTATAATACTCATTGTACTCTTTATTTTATGTAGTATAGGCTTGATATTTATTGCTAACATTTTACAGTAACCAGTATGATACTTTTAACTGTGGTCTCTTTTTACACGGTTCATCATATATTCAAACTCTTTGATGTTTTGGATTTCTCCCCTCAATGTGACGGCGAGAGGATCTTTATCAATTATGGTAGATGAACAATGAAATTAGTTTTATGATGTTCAATTTTATAACCTTAAATCAAGTAGGCCACCTCTAATTTAACTGATAGAATTTGATCTGTAATTATCATTTGCGACATACCGGAATAAATTATATCCATGAGGCCTCATTAATTTTAATTAATGAGGTTTATTTTTGTTTTGTAACAAAAATAACCGAATAATATAGTAACATGTAACAAGTTACATAATTTCAGGTCGCCATGATGATTCTATTGATTTCTCTAATTTTAATTTTTGTTCTTTTTTC
>NZ_PPQF01000077.1 GCF_002901865.1 Staphylococcus agnetis | reverse complement strand
AACGTCCATTGATATGTAAATTGAGAGCTTCATATTTCTTATTCCATAACTCTTTTTTATAATCACTAAGTACTAGGACATCACTTTGATTAACAATATGTTTTATTAATTTTAAAGATAGATATGCCTCCATAACTTAATCCAACTCCATCATTTTAAGGTTGATTTGAGGTATCTCACATTTTATCGAACGGATCTCCGTAAATGTCACAATACTTATAATAACCATGATTAATCATGAATATTTTTTGATGTATATTTTCATTTCTATCAAATGAAATCAATTTTAAGACATGTTCTAAAAATTCTACTGAAGCTGTACCATTTGCTGTTACCAAATTCCGATCTCTAACAACTTGTTTTGCAATAAAATGATGACTCCTTGTGTATTTATCAAAGTCATTCCATAAACTCAAAGCATTTCCTGTATGCTTGTAATCGTTGAGTAACCCATTTTTAGCAAGATAATCTACTGCTCCGCATATTGCACCAATCACAATATTTTTCTTGAATGCCTTTTGGATAAAAGTCAAAAGTGCTTGATTGTTCGTATTCCACGTATTGCCACCCACAAGAATTAATAAATCAAAATCATCATTATAATTTTTAATATTATAGTCTACATTTACTGATAAGCCTCCAATTGACTTTACATTATTTGTTAAAGATATGGTTTTGGTACACCACTTATCATGTTGATTCAAAATTGTAGAAAGTTGTGCCATTTCCCAATCGGCATATTGATCTAAGATCAGAAACAAAGCCTTCTTCATAACTATCATCCTCTTTTAACTTTTATATGTTTAGGTTTTTTCAGAGCAATATACGCACCTGATGTTGCTAATGCAATACCAATGATAAGGTGTATATTTAAAGTAGATTCGCCCATCAATACGCTCGCAATGCCTCCTATCGCTGGGAACATTGCGACCATATAGCCACTTTCAGCTGCACCAATATTATTAATTAATTTCAAATAACACAACCATGCAATAAAAGAAGCTAACACCGATAAGTAAAGCAAGCCAATCCAAAAGTTAAACTGATGTGGCATCGTATAGTGCTCTCCTCTTATAAAGGTATACATAAACAATAAAATGACAGCCCCCATCATACCAATTGTATTGGCTACTATTGGATTGACGCGTTGCTTACTATTATAGAGTGACAACACATCTCCGATAGATGTAATTACCGTACCTGCAATAGCTAATAAAATTCCAATAATGAATTGATTAGACAACTGTTTTAAATCGGGAAATAAAATGACTAAAACACTTAATATTCCCATGATTCCACCTATATATATTCGGCTTGAAATTTTAGTTTTAAAAGCAATACTAATGCATATTGGAGTAATAATTGCCTTCATTGAAAATATAAGCGTGACCATAGCAGCAGTACTGTAAAACGTACCATAATATAGCAAAAGATAACTTATCATAAAGTTGCATATACCAAACCCTAATACAGTATATAAATTGAAATCTTTTATACTTATCTTTTTATAGACGAACGAAAGTAAACATGTAAAAAGAATTAGTGCTATCACTGATCGATATAATAAAGCAACTTCTAATGACACGTGATTACCTTGAATTTTAACAGCTATAAAATTAAGCCCCCATATCAACATACAAAGTACATACATAACATAGTTCATTTTAATGTTCACACCATTTTAAGTTTTTACACATCATTCAAACACTCCATTTTATATTCTTAATATCTTTATATTTTATGATAATAATAATTAATTGTAAATTGTTGTTGCTGTATGCTTTTAGTAATCAACTTGACGGGAATAACCGCTTCAATCTTACATATTTCTTTCATTATAATACTTGAAACTTACAGTATTGTAAGATATGTTGTTTGCTGTTTAATTATTATCATAGTTGTGCTTTAATGTGTTTGAGGAGGTGAATAATATGGAAACTAAAAGCAACAAATTGCTATCCTGTATTAGTTATTGGAGTATTTTCTTCGCACCGTTTGTATTACCCATTCTTATATGGATTTTTTCAGATCGACCTACTTCTCATCATGCCAAGATTGCTTTATTGAATCATTTAGGAGGCGTAATATTTTATTTTTTAGGTATTACAGGCTTTTATTTTTCACAAGTCATATTAGAAAAACCGTATAATCATCAAATTATGTTCTCCAATATTCTATTAGGATTTACATTCATTTGCTTATTCATCGCTATTTCATTAGCAATTTACAACTTAGTGAAAGGTTTTCAATTATTACTACAACGTTAATCGTTTTAAGACCATTGTTAAACGCCACAATAACTACATGGACGTCAATTTAACGACCACTCAAACGTTTTGATTGGTACGCTATGCGCCCATTCTAATAAAATTATTACTTACATGAATGCACACATATTATATAATAATATTAACAATAAATTGTTTGTTTTTGATGCATGTCGTTGAGATGTATATAAGGGGGATAACAATGATTTTAATCAGTAGTTGTCTTGTCGGAGAAAATGTACGCTATGATGGTAAAAACAAGTTACAACCTGCACTGCTAAAGTTAATAGAAACCGGGCAGGCTCGCGCCGTTTGTCCTGAGATATTAGGTGGCCTCCCTATCCCAAGAAACCCTGCAGAGATTGTCGGTGGTGATGGCTATGATGTATTAAATCATCGTGCCCGAGTGATGGATAGTGATGGCAATGATGTGACGGCAATGTATTTAAGTGGTGCTCAAAAAACTTTAGAACAATGCAAAGCCATGGCATGTAAGGCAGTCATTTTGAAATCAGATAGCCCTTCATGCGGATCCAAACAAATTTACAGTGGTGCCTTTAATAGCACTAAAAAAGAGGGTGTCGGCGTATGTACGGCACTTTTAAGACAAAACGGGATTACCGTATATGATGAAGACGACTATTTAGCATTGTTATCACATAAATTATAAAAGCTAGAAACCTACGTAAATGAGGTTTCTAGCTTTTATGTGTTTTAATATTAATATTTCGGTACACCAACGCTCTAACTAAGAGTCTTGTTATACTTACTACCATGTGTTTAGATATTGATCACTCAATAAAAATGAAAATTCTTGAAAAAATCACTAATGTTGGTAATGAAGAAGATTATCAAATTATACAAGTTTTTTAATAATCATCACATGGATTTAGAGAAAATGTTTACTACAGCTATAAAACGTGACAATACTGTTATGTCAATCTTTCAAAATAATATGACGAGCCAGCAATTTGAATTTGCTTAGAATTAACATCTTTCGGCCAGTTTTCTGTAATTGTAGCATTTTACACTGATAAAACGCATAACAATGAATTACTCAAAGCAGGTAAATTTATTACTTATCTCTATTCTTTTTTGTGAAACAAATGAATTTAATTAAATATAATATATAAGCGATAAATATAAATAGGTTAGAAATTAATATTTGACTAGTACTAATATGGCCAAATTTCACGCTAATTATTAACCATGATATTATTAGAAGAAATAGCATTAAACATACCCATATATTTAAAAATTTTTCCATGATATCACTCCTACAGTATTAACAAAAAGTAGCTCCACCAGTCAGTCCACCGCCGACAGCGCCACCAACAGCACCAACTACGCCTCCACCAACTGTACCAATTAATGGAAGCGTAACTGTTCCTACTCCTGCACCAGCTAGACCTAAGGTAGTACCTCCTGTTACTGCACCACCTGCTATACCAGAAACACATTTTCCAATTCCGCGCTCTTCTTGTGCTTTCTGAACATAAAACCCTAATTTACCGTCTTTTTCATAATAAATCAATGTAACATTTTTACCATTTTTATCTTTTGCAGATGATGGCAAAATTTCTTTTTTACCAGTATCTACATCTTTTAATGTTGCCACTCCATTTTTATCAACATTATAATTAATACCTTTATTTAAATCGATTCTAGCAGTATTTTCATTCAATTTAACAATTTCACCTGAACTATTTGCTGAGGTATGCATAACATTATTTTCCTTTGCATAGGAATACTCACTCGTTACTCCTGAACTTACAATTAGACCAGAAGCAATAGCGAGAGCAAGTGAGCTCTTTAAAACTCTTGAATTATTAATCTTATACATTGTAAAAACTCCTTATTCAGAATTTAAACAATCCCTCAAAAAACATCCCGTTAATTAGCGTATCATATCATATTTTTCATTCAACTGTTTTATTGATGCCTATACACTATCTCTTAATCAGCTAGTCTACGTTACCTACTTCACATAATGTTCAGAGAAAAAGCATACTAATCATTATAGTAAGTCCAACTTTAATACTTGTTTGACTTTTCCACTAAGAAATAAAGTTACTAAGACAAATAAGATAGTTATAAATAACCTTATTCAACTAGCAGTTTGGTATAAGCAGAAAAGTTATTTAAAAACATGGGTTTAAGAAGTTTTAGATACATGGGTTTAAACATGCACATTGTTCTCTATTAATCGAGACTTTCAAGTAAGAAAATGACTTCTAATAAAAAAGCTAGAAACCTACGTAAATGAGGTTTCTAGCTTTTATGCGTTTAAATATTAATATTTCGGTACAACAACTCTCCAACCATATGGATCTTCTAGCTTACCGCTTTGAATACCTGTATAGTTATCATACAATTTTTGTGTGATTGGTCCTGTTTGGTTGTCGTTGATGACTATTTTTTCATCTTTAAATAGTAATTCACCTACTGGAGAAATGACTGCTGCTGTTCCAGTTCCAAAAACTTCTTGAAGACGTCCTTCTTTGTGATATTGATAAAGTTCATCAATTGCGACACGACGCTCTTCAACTTCATAGCCTAATGATTTAGCGAGTTCAAGAACCGTTTTACGTGTAATACCAGGTAAAATACTACCGTTTAGTTCAGGTGTTACTACTTTCCCATCGATTACGAAGAAGATGTTCATACTTCCAACTTCTTCAACGTATTTTTGTTCAACGCCATCTAACCATAATACTTGGTCAAAGCCTTCTGCATTCGCATTAGATTGTGCAAGTAAGCTTGCCGCATAGTTACCAGCAACTTTTGCATAGCCAACACCACCACGAACTGCACGAACATACTCGTCTTCAACATAAATTTTCGTTGGACGTAAGGAATCGCCACCATAATAAGACCCAGATGGAGACAAAATAATTAATAAACGATATTCATGTGATGGATGCACGCCAAGCCCTTCTTGCGTCGCGAAAACATATGGACGTATGTATAAAGATTGACCTTCCCCTTGAGGCACCCAGTCACGTTCGATATCAATTAATTGTTTTAAACCTTCGAGTAATAATGCCTCATCCACTTCAGGCATTTTTAAACGTGATAGTGACATATTAATACGTTTAAAGTTTTCCTCAGGTCTAAATAAAACAACCTCATCGTCGTGCTTGTATGCTTTTAAGCCCTCAAAAACTGATTGGCCATAATGGATACATTGTGCTGCCGGTGAAAGTTCGATTGGACCATAAGGAATAATCTTTAAATCGTGCCACCCTTTGTCAATAGAATACTCAAAGCTAAGCATATAATCCGTAAATACTTTACCAAAAGTAAGTGAGGATTGATCTGGCTTTTCTTTAAGTTGTTCTCTTTGTTGAAATTGAATTTTGTCTGACATGATTATTCCTCCTATTTAAATGTAATATATGCATTATATCAATGTGCATACGACAATTCAATGAGTTTTCCGAAAATTAGAATTAGTCTGATTTCAAGAAAACGCTTACATAATTTAGACTCATGTGATGAAACTGTTGATTTTATCATCACTCAGAATCCCATTATACAAATTTTGTCGAAGTTATGAAAATGACACGAAAATAAAAAGAGACATGCCCGTCACATGTCTCTTTGCTCTATATGAAATTGAGATTTTGCGCTTTAAATTTTAAATTGATGTACTACGTGTGATTAAGCTTTATGCGTTTCTTTTTCTTGAATTGCTTCAATCATACGTGATGTCATTGCTTTAAGGTCATATTTTGGATTAAAGCCCCATTCACCACGTGCACAGCTCGTATCAATACTATCAGGCCAGCTATCCGCAATGCCTTGACGTACAGGATCAACATCATAATCTAATGTGAAGTTAGGCATATGTTCTTGAATCGCTTCTTTTACCATTTCAGGTTCAATACTCATTGCGCTTAAGTTATAGGCATTACGGTTAATTAATTTACCGCTATCTGCCTCCATTAATTGAATAATGGCGTCAATGGCATCGTCCATAAACATCATATCCATGTACGTATCTTTTGCGATATAACTTGTGTATTTACCTTCGCGTACGGCTTTAAAATAAATATCAACCGCATAGTCTGTCGTACCGCCACCTGGTTCTTTAACATATGAAATTAACCCTGGAAAACGAACGCTACGTGTATCAACACCAAATTTTGTAAAGTAATAATCGCAAAGCAATTCGCCTGAAACTTTGTTAACCCCATACATCGTGTTAGGACGTTGAATTGTGACTTGTGGTGTGTTCTTTTTCGGTGTATTCGGTCCAAATGCGCCGATTGAACTTGGTGTGAAGAATTGTAAGTTATGCTTACGTGCAACTTCAAGTGCATTCACTAAGCCACCCATATTCAAATGCCACGCTAAAAGTGGTTTTTGTTCTGCTGTTGCTGATAAAAGTGCAGCCATATGCATCATCGTATCTGGTTGGAATTTCTCTACTAATTGTTCCATTTTGTCAGCATCAGTCACGTCTAAAATTTCAAATGGCCCCTCAGCAACAATTGAACCCGCTTCTGGCTCACGAATATCTGTTGCTAATACATTTTCATTCCCATAAATTTCACGACATTTTGCGACAAGTTCTGTACCAATTTGGCCCAGAGCACCTGTAATAAATATTTTTTTCATAAACACTCATTCTCCCTTTTTGTCTTTTTGAGACGGACATACATCTATATCTTGCAGTCATTTTCTTGGTTCACAGGGACATTATAACATTTAAGCGCTTACTTGTACATCCTGAGAAAACAAAAAGCAAAGTAATTCTGCATGAATTACTTTGCTTATAAAATGATGATTATTGAATGACGTTCAGTTCTTTACCTACACGTTCATATACTTCTAATGCTTGATCTAACATGTCTTTGGTATGTGCTGCAGTAGGCATATTTCTCACACGACCTGTACCACGTGGAACTGTTGGGAAGACGATTGATTTTACATAAACACCTTCGTCCATTAAACGCTTACTAAATTCTTGCGTTTTCTTTTCATCGCCAATGATAACAGGCGTAATTGGTGTTTCTGAATCACCAATGTCAAAACCTAATTTTGCTAAACCATCTTTAAGATATTTTGCGTTATCCCAAAGTTTATCGTGTAATTCAGTAGAAGCCATTAATTTATTCACCGCTTCAGTGATAGCTTTTGTATCCCCAGGTGCTAATGATGTAGAGAATAAGAATGGGCGTGATTGTGCTTTTAACCAATCAATTAATTGTTGTGATCCAGCAACATAACCGCCTACCACACCAATAGCTTTTGATAAAGTACCGATTTGGAAGTCTACTTTATCTTGTAAACCAAAGTGTTTCACTGTTCCAGCCCCTTTACCCATGACACCAGAACCGTGCGCATCATCAACATAAATCATAATACCTAATGGCTCACAGATTTCAACAATTTCAGGAAGTTTCGCAACATCCCCATCCATACTGAAAACACCATCAGTAATGTACATTACTTTATTATATTGACCTGATTCAACTGCTTCTTTCGCTTTTTCACGTAAGTCATCCATATCAGAGTGTTTAACACGAATGATTTTCGCTTTAGATAAACGACATCCATCGATAATCGATGCATGGTTCAATTCATCAGATAAAATCGCATCATTTTTATTCATTACTGCAGAAATCGCAGCCATATTACAATTGAAACCAGATTGATAAGCGATAGCAGCTTCAGTACCTTTAAATTTTGCTAATGTTTGCTCGAGTTCATCATGTAAATCTAAAGTACCGTTAATTGTACGTACTGCACCAGCACCTACACCGTGAGAGTCAATCGCCTTTTTTGCTGCTGTTTTAAGATCTTCATTTGTTGCCAATCCTAAGTAGTTGTTTGATGATAGGTTAATATATGATTTGCCTTTGATTTTAATTTCTGGACCATTTGCCCCTTCAATTGAATCAATTTCATTATACAACCCATTGTCTTTAAGGTAGTTAATGTTTTCTTGTAAAAAGTCATTTAACTTTTGAACCATGTTCATTCCCCTTTCAATTTTCAATCACTTTAATAATAACGTATTTTGTACAAACTTCAAAGCATGTGTATAATATAAAGATAACGATTTAAAAAGGAGATGACACAGATGGATTGGTTCCAACTTGCACGCGAAAAAGAAGCGCGAATGATAGAAACGCGTCGTTATCTTCATCAATACCCTGAAGTTTCATTTTTTGAAAAACATACACACGCCTATATTGTTCAGCGTCTTGAACAACTCGACTTTGAAATTAATGACCATGTTGGGCAAAATGGGATCATCGCTAAAATCTCCGGGAACAAACAAGGCCCTACCATTGCCTTAAGAGCTGACTTTGATGCGCTACCGATTGAGGATTTAAAAGATGTACCGTATCGCTCTAAAGTACCGGGCGTCATGCACGCATGTGGACATGATGGCCATACAGCGACGTTACTCACTGTCGCTGAACTCTTAAATGAACATCAACAAAAGCTTAAAGGTACTGTCGTTCTCATCTTTCAATATGGTGAGGAAGTAACGCCTGGTGGTGCACAAGAGATGATTGCTGATAATGCATTAATGGGCGTCGATAAAATATATGGCAACCATTTATGGAGCGGCTATCCAACGGGTACAATTCACACAAGACCCGGTCCAATGATGGCGCAACCTGATGAATTTAACATTAAGATCCATGGTAAGGGTGGACACGGTGCAAAACCGCATGAAACGATAGATCCCGTCGTCATTCTCGCCGAATTTATATTAAGTGCGCAAAAATTCGTTTCACGCACCATTGATCCAGTGAAACAAGCTGTCATCTCATTTGGTAAAATTCAAGCGGGTGAAGCTGATAATGTTATTCCAGATACTGCCATATGTAGAGGCACCGTCAGAACGTTTGAACCAGAAGTACAACAACATATTTATCATAAAATGGATAAACTGCTTCAAGGTTTGGCATTAGCAAATGACATCTCATACGATTTTGACTACATTAAAGGCTATTTACCTGTATATAATCATGAAGCATCTGCAAACATCGTAAAAGAAGCAGCCAATACGCTCAATTTTAGATATCATGATGCTGACTTAATGATGGTAGGTGAAGATTTCTCCTACTATTTAAAGGCACGTCCAGGTGCTTTCTTCTTCACAGGTTGTGGCAACCCTGAGAAGAATAGTGAATGGCCGCATCATAGCCCACATTTTGATATTGATGAATCTGCGATGAAGTACACCGTAAGTACATTCATGAAAATACTAGAGCTCGAAAACGTCCTTTAACGTTTAATAGGGAGTGGAGCATACCACCTCTGTTAATTAAAATAAGCCAACAAAATTCAATAATACATGAACTATATTGGCTATTATCTATCTATTTTAATTAATTTAATTTTAGTGATGAATCATCTAATAATTTGTGATTGATCCCTTAGCCGAGACTTCTGAGGCATTAAGCCGAAACCGAAAATCCATTTTAAGAGCAGAAATCCATGAGGTTTCTGCTCTTAAAATTAGTTGAGGTAAGGCGCCTAGAAAAGCGAGGCGTTAGGGACAATCATAAGTTGAAATGATTTATTTCCCACCTCTTATTTTGTATGAGCGCTCAAATCGTTTGAATTAAATATATCTCACATACAATACTTATCATTTTAAATTCAATGACAAAAAATATTTTGTTGAAATGCACAAAAAAAAGGGGCTGGGACATAGGGTTTCAGTTTCCAAGCAAAACACCACAAAAATCTTTTGAAATGATTTTTGTGGTGTTTTTTCATTTGAATTTCACTT
>NZ_PPQF01000076.1 GCF_002901865.1 Staphylococcus agnetis | reverse complement strand
TAGCATGATGCTAATTACACGGCATGGCGAAAACCCGTAGATCTGAAGAGATCTGCGGTTCTTTTTATATAGTCCATAAATACATTCAATGCCTTTGATCGTATTCTTTGCCGTATTGATACTTTGATAACTTATTTTCCTTGATTTGATATGACGATGATCTTGTTCAATGAGATTATTTAAATATTTAGAGGTACAATGACAGTTGG
>NZ_PPQF01000075.1 GCF_002901865.1 Staphylococcus agnetis | reverse complement strand
GTATGTCAATAAATCTATAAGATTATAAGATTAAAAATAAGGACCATACACATTTAATTGTACGTTTTGAACAATGAAAAATCAAGGTATCTGACAGTATCTATATCAAACATTTTAATCAGCGTAGATTAATTATAGTTGATATGTAGTAGGAAGCGTCATTTAATAATCAAAGAATACAAAATTGATTTGAAAATATCATTTTTAGTATGGTTTCATTAATGCAGCTGCCGTAGATTGGACTGAATATATAAAATAGCCTTCAAAATTCAAAGCTATTCGCTTAAGAAGTTTGAAGGCTTTTGAGTTACAACGTCCATATCAAATTGCTTGCGTATCGTCACAACCAATACATATATACAACATTACCTCTAAATCCACATGACATGGATTAATTGTATCGTTTATTCATCAAATAAAGTTTGAGCTGACTCTTGTTCACTTTCTTCAACATCACCATCAAAAATACCTAATTTTTCACGGAGTTTACGGTCAATTTCATTTTCTAAGTCAGGATGTTCTTTTAAGAATAACTTCACGTTTTCTTTACCTTGACCCATGCGTTCACCATTATAAGAATACCAAGCTCCAGACTTGTCTACAATATCATGTTGTACTCCAAGGTCAATCAGTTCACCTTGTCGAGAAATACCTTGACCATACATGATATCGACTTCAGCTACTTTAAATGGTGGTGCAACTTTATTTTTAACCACTTTGATTTTCGTACGGTTACCGACAATGTCTTGACCTTGTTTTAATTGTTCTGCACGACGTACTTCTAAACGAACAGAACTATAGAATTTTAATGCCCGACCACCTGGTGTTGTTTCGGGGTTACCAAACATAACCCCCACTTTCTCACGAATTTGGTTAATAAAAATGGCAGTCGTATTTGATTTAGAAATTGCTGCCGATAATTTACGTAGTGCTTGAGACATTAGACGTGCTTGTAAACCGACATGCGTATCGCCCATCTCACCTTCAATTTCAGCTTTCGGTGTTAACGCAGCAACTGAGTCTACGATAATAATGTCGACCGCGCCACTACGAACGAACGCCTCAGCAATTTCAAGGCCTTGCTCACCATGGTCCGGTTGCGATAAATATAAGTTATCAATATCTACGCCTAAAGCTTGTGCATAAACAGGATCAAGCGCATGTTCTGCGTCAATAAATGCAGCCACGCCACCATTTTTTTGTACTTCTGCAATGGCATGTAGGGCTACGGTAGTTTTACCTGAGCTTTCAGGTCCATAAACTTCTATAATACGGCCTTTAGGATAGCCACCCACACCTAATGCATGATCTAATGTTACAGAACCACTAGAAACACTAGAAACACGACGATCTTTATTTTCGCCAAGTTTCATAACGGCACCTTTCCCAAAAGATTTTTCCATATTTTTAATTACTGTATCGAGTGCTTTTTGACGTTCATTATCCAATTTAGGACCCCCTATTGAGTATAGTTTCCTTGAGTAGTTATTTATACTATACATGCTTAAAAAGAAAAACTCAAGCAATTTGCGAATATTTGTTCGCCACTTTTTAAACATAAATTCTAACAAAAGCGAACATTTGTACTGTATCATTTATAATTTAACATATGAGTTCACTTTTCTATATGATTAAGCCACTGTATCATAATATAATTTGAAGTTCTTTCAAATAATTTTAATTGTTGTTCAGATACGACCACTTCAACCACTTCTATAGTATTACCTGTTAAAAATCCAATATAAACCATACCATTCTCAAATAATACACTTACAGCATCCTGAACATCATACAACGCTTGTACAAAACATGCAGATTCAAATAATTGTGTATAAATATCAGCCGTGGATGTAACGAATTGTGCTTGATGTAACATATACCCTTTTAATAAATCACGTTGATCAGAGGGTTTCAACTTTACATTTAGAGCACCTTCAGTCACACCATCATAAATTGCTACAGCGTGTTCTAACTTATGCATGAGACGTGCTGCTAATGTCGTTTCATTAGATCCATAATAAAATTGACCAAGACGGTCTATGATCTCTTTTTTAACAGGTGCAATGCGCGCTTGGCATTGATGTTGATTAACGTCATTTGCAGTTAACCTGATAGTGACTTCATGTGAACCCGCTAATGGTGCAATCGTTGGATTAGATTGTGAAGTGATTAAATCCATTAATTCTGTTTCTACTCTAGATTCTCCAATGCCCGCAAATCGTAACACTTCTGAATAGATTGTATTTTCAGTGTCATTAAAGTATGGCATCATATAGCGGTTGACCATTGGTTGGAGTTCCTTAGGTGGCCCAGGTAGCAATACAATCTTTTGCTGTTCTTTTTCGACAAGCATACCTGGTGCCATGCCAACATCATTTTTTAATACTTGTGCGCCTTTAATAATTAATGCTTGTTGACGATTATTTGGTGTCATGACTTGGCGTTGTGCTTCAAAATAGGACGTAATCGCATCTAAAGCTTCTGTATCAATCTCTAAGTCTTTCTCTAACACTTCAGCTACCGTTTGTTTCGTTAAATCATCTTTTGTTGGTCCTAATCCACCTGTTAAAATAATGCCTTCATAAGCGTTCAAAGTACGTTCTAAGACTGATTTCAAACGTTGTGCATTATCCCCGACGACAATGTGTTCTAACACATCATGACCCGCTTCATTTAATACACGTGATAAATATTGCGCATTCGTATTCGCTATTTGACCAAGTAATAATTCAGAACCAACGCCAATAATACATATTTTCATATAATTCATCCTCAACTTTCTTGTATAAAAAGAAACCTCCAATGTAGATTGATTTCACATCGTGCATAAAACACGAATCATACATTAGAGGGGTTCATTTTATTGTTTATCTTGTAAAAACACATCTTTACCTTTATAGAAGTATTCAATACCAGATAATACCGTAAAGAATACCCCAATATAAAGTAGAATTTGACCAAGGGAAATACCTATCCATTGGCTAAAGGGGTCACCTAGTAATAAAAATACTAAAGCAACCATTGTCACAGCTGTTTTGATTTTACCGAGTTGACCTGCAGCACTTACAAAACCTTGTTCAATTTGTAACAAACGTAAACCTGTAACCGCAAATTCACGTGCGATAATGATAACTGCCACAACAGAATTCGTTAACCCTAACTGAACGAGAACGATTAATGCTGCTGACACAAGCAGTTTATCTGCTAAAGGGTCTAAAAATTTCCCCATATTTGTAACCAGTTGCCATTTGCGTGCTAGATAGCCATCCACCCAGTCACTCACTGAAGCAAATATAAAAATAAAACCACTGATTAAAAATTCCACACGTACAGGCATACCGCCTAAAAATGAAACCTGTCCCATGCCAAAGTCAATCAGCGCAAATAACATAAAGACAGGAATTAAGATTACTCGAAGTAACGTAATCTGATTGGGTAAGTTCATCTGTATATCCTCTTTTCATATTACTCATTCATTTTTGTGTTTATTATAGCATAAGGGTTAGCAGTACCCAAAGTACACCTGTTAAAAATACAATTGCCCCTATAAATGTAATGAGCCATTTTGATTCGTGAGTCATTGATTTTAATTGAAACTGTTCTGGGTGCTCACGTAGTTGTACTAGGGTCTCCTTCGCTCGATAATGAGAGGCAGGTAATTCATCTTCATGTTCAGAAATTAGCAAATGCCCATCCATATTAACAGCTTGTGCGTATTTCTGGATAAAACCTTTCGCATACTTAGGATATTGTAGTGACTCGAAATCATTTTTTTCGATGTGAATTAACGTTTGTCGTTTAATATGCGTACGTTTCTCTAACTCTGCTAAAGTTAATCCCATTCTTTCCCGTCTACCTTGTAGCACTTCGCCTATCTGTTTCACCTATGTTCCTCCTTAAAACGGTTTGAAACCATCACCAAAGCCATTTCCGAAACCGTCGCCAAAGCCATCACCAAAATCGCCAAATTCATCTCCGAAATTTAAGTTATTTTTACTTTTAACCGTTTTCTTTTTCATTTCATCATATTCGATTTTCTGATCTTCTTCGGCTCTCAATTCAATAATGTAGTCAAAATCATCCATAACATAGTCGCTTGCTTCAACAAATAAATCGGGGTGTTCCACGACTTTCACTGAAGGCAAAGTCATTACTTCTTTAACAAGCTCTTGATGTTTTTGATTCGTTTCTCGAGCTGTAACGGCACCATCAATAATGTAAACATGATCTTTATCATACTCTCCCTTAATAAGCGAACTTCTAACCGTTTGCTTAATTAAAGTAGAGCTAATAAAAAGCCATTTTTTATGAGCTGATACGCTACCTGCTACAATGGATTCTGTTTTACCAACACGTGGCATACCACGTATACCAATTAATTTATGACCTTCTTCTTTAAATAATTCAGCCATAAAGTCAACTAGTAAACCTAAATCATAACGTTCAAAGCGAAAAATTTTCTTATCATATTTATCTTGTTTAATATAGCGACCATGACGCACAGCAAGACGGTCTTTAAGTTCAGGCTCTCTAAGTACACGTAACGAAATATCATCAATTTCTTGAAGTAAAGTTTCAAAGCGTTTCACTTTTTCTTCACTGTCAGATTTAATTATGAAAGCGCGACGGGAATTATCAATACCATTGATCGTACCAATGTTAATACCCATCATCCCTAATAAACTTGAAACATCACCTAATAGCCCTTCACGGTTGATATTAATTTCATATTCTAAATACCATTCTTTTTTTTCCTTCATTGTAGTCATTATAATACACCCCTATCCCTATGCATGACGTATTAGTAGTATTATATCAGACTAACGGTACCATCCACCATTAATCCGTTGAACAGTTCCAGTAACACTTTTAGCATAAGGAGAAATGAGGTAGCGACATGCATGTGCAACTTCTTCTACATGAACAAGGCGTTGTTGTGGAATCGTGTCGAGCACAGCACGTATATCTGCTTCATCCAGTTCATTTGTCATTCTACCTTCTACAATTCCAGGAGCTATTGCATTAACCGTTAAAGGCGTGAGCGCGACTTCTTCACTCAAAGCTTTGACAAAACCAATTTGTGCTGCTTTCATCGTTGAATAAATCGTTTCAAAACTTGCACCCGTTTCTCCCCAGATTGAAGAAATAACGATAATACGGCCATTAGGACTTTGTATTAATTGATTCAAAAAATATTGGGATATTTTAATAAAATGATATACATGAACACGATACATATCATCAATGTCTTTATCAGTCATATCTTGTAACATGCCGTATAAACTATGACCGCTAACATATATCAATACGTCCACATTTGAGATATGCTCAAACTGTTTGTTGCATTCCAGCTGTTGCGTTAAATCTATTTGAAGAAATTGAACAGGTGCATCTTTAAATGTATCTTGCAAATCTGTTAATGCTGTCCGATGGTAGGTTAAAATGACCTCAAACCCATCATCTAATAGATTTTCTACAATCGCTTGACCGATTGAGCCGGATCCACCAACAACGAGTGCTTTCATCTTCACTTCATCTCCAAACGACTGTCAACACATTCATTTAAATTCAGCCTTTGTTTAACCGTTTCATTCATCGACTCAAGAGTAATATCATCCATTATATCTAATATTTCGAACAAACTGACACCATCAAAATAATATTTTGTATATTGATTAGCAATATATTCTGGGGCGTTTAAACTTGATACATATTCGCCAATGAATTGTTTTTTTAAGAGGTCAAAGCCTTCTTGATCAGTAACTTGACCATAATTTATATGCAACGTATCAAGTAACAATTGCTTTAATTGATCAGGTTCATTAGTTGCGGACGTTATAAGAGAGAAACTATAGGTAGGTTCAATAACAGTTTGATAACTAAACGTTTCATCAATCAGTGCATCGTCTAATAGCTGTTGATAAAATGCTGTTTCTTCACCATAAATCAATTCAAAAAAGAATGACATTTCAATATCTTCTTTCACGCGTTGAATGTCGGACACATCATATAAATTATTTTTAAATCCAAGCATTAACCTTGGAGATTGTAATGCCATTGCCTCTGAAACGTGAGGTTGCACTATATGGGGCGACTCTATTAAAGGATCTCGTTCAATTTCCGGTTGTGCTTCAATTTGACGCGTTGCCTCATGTTTTTCAACGATGTGCAATATGGCTTCCGGATTAACGTCACCCACAATAAATAACACCATATTAGAAGGATGATAGAACGTATGATAACAACGATATAAATCATCTTTAGTAATGTGATAAATACTTTCTACACTACCTGCAATATCTACACTAACTGGATGACTGTGGTACATTGAGCGTAACGTGTTAAACATTAATTTGTATCCTGGTTGTTCTTGATACATTTTGATTTCTTCTGCAATAATGCCTTTTTCCTTTTCAACCGTTGCCTCAGTAAAATAAGGAGATTCTACCATTTTGAGCAAACGTAATATATTATCTTCAATGTGATTTGTTGCACTAAACAGATAACTTGTACGGTCAAACGTTGTAAAAGCATTCACTTGGGCATCATGTTCAGCAAAATCTGTAAAAACATCACCATCTTCTTTTTCAAACAATTTATG
This sequence comes from Staphylococcus agnetis, assembly GCF_002901865.1. GTDB lineage: Bacteria > Bacillota > Bacilli > Staphylococcales > Staphylococcaceae > Staphylococcus > Staphylococcus agnetis. The sequence goes on along the minus strand of NZ_PPQF01000075.1, from coordinate 8,466 downwards.
TTCTAAAAAGTGTGCCACACCGTCTGGTACTGTAATAAAAGCATCTTGATTATGGGGCTTAAATCGGAAATCAAGTGAACCAAACGCAGTTGTATAGGTAACGAATGTTTTTTGGAAACCTTGCTTTGGAATAATAAAAACATGTAAGCCATTGGATAACTTTTCACTGTAAACTGTTTCATCAATTTGTTCATAATGCGTCTTTTGCATGCGTCTCACCTGCTTTCGTCATCGTATAAATCGTATCAAGCTGCGCATCTTGACATAATTGTTGTATATCTTCTCGACTGACACCTTCTATTTTATGGATAAATGACGTCTCATCTTCAACTTTTGATAACAGTAATTGATTATGTAATACTTCAATAATATGCTTTGGTCTATCTTTAGCTTCTTTACGATGTGATAAAATAATTTTCTTCGCTAATTCAAGTTTTTCATCTGAAAACTCACCTTGTTTAAATCGATTGAATGCCGCTATAATAGTTTTCTTAGCTTCGTCTACATCATTAATCGAAACACCACTGGTCACGTATAACAGTCCGTTTTTACCATCAATTTGAGAATGGATAGAATAAGCTAAACTCTTTTGCTCACGTACTTCATTAAATAAAACTGAAGAAGGATCTCCCCCAAACATCGTATTAAAAACAGTAAACGCATAGTAATTGGGTTGACCAAATTCAGTTGGAAATCGAAAACCAAAATTAAGCTTGGCTTGGTCCACTTCATCATACTCAACAACATCATTTATCATTTTATGTGAAGGTATTTCATGTGTAATTGATGAAAAGTTTGTGGTTTTTGGTGTGATTTTAAAGGTTTGTGCGATATTCGCTTTTGTTGCCGCTTCGTCTACATTTCCAACTACATAGATGTCACAGCTATCTTCTTCTAACATCTTACAATATGTATGATAAAGTGATTCTGGTGTAATTTTATCAATATGTGCTTTGTCACCTGCAGCCATATAACGATATGGGTGATCACCAAACATATGTTTCAACAAATTCAAATAAGCTATTTGTGATTTGTTATCCTCAATGGCTGTTAATTTTTTCTTAAGTAACATCTTTTCTTGTTTTAAAAATCCTGCGTTAAATTTATTATTTTCAACAAGTGGATGATATAATACTTCCTTCAATAACTCGATCCCTTTTTGAAATAATGGCGTGGCATCTTTTAAATAACGTTCATTTACAATTTCTAACGTTAATGTTAAAACATGGCGATCTTTATATTTTGAAACATAGCTATTCACATATGCCCCATATAATGAAGATAAATGTTGATTAAATGTTCTATCGGTCGGCCACTGTTTCGTTGCACGAATTAACATTTTACTTAGCAATGAGCGCTCCGTCATCGTATGAATATCTAAAGGCGCCATAAATTTAAATGTAATCATCGTCGTTTTAAATTTATCTGTTTTATGAATATGTATATGGTTGAAAGCTGATAAATGTGGTTCGTTCAAATAATCTCCTCCTTGATAGTATTTAATATATTATAGACGTTTTCGAATCGTACGAAACTTAACAAGGCTACTTTTAAAATAATTTAAAGAATATAAGATGGGCATGTCATCTTCTGTATAATGAACTTGCTTTAATAACATTAGACCATCATGTGGGTCAGATTCTAATGCATCTGAAATATATGGCTCATAACTAATTGCTTGAATTTCTGTTTCAGCATAGGCAATTTCTTTTTCAGTAACTTGTTCAATCGCTTTTAAAATTGACGTTTGTTGATGGTGTTGGCCGTAATAATCTAAAACATTAGCTGCAACTTTATCTAAACAATAAACGACTGGATGATTATCCGCAGTACGAATGCGCTCAATAACTGTAATCGTTTCATTAGGTTCGACATTCATCACACGGCTATCATGTAACGATGCCGGTTCTTCATCCAAACTTAAAAATACGGTACCATGCGCGTATCCTTTATCAGAAATCATGCGACTAATACTCATTAATTCATCTAATGGATAAAAGAAGGGTTGCGGTATATTCACACGCGCACCTTCTTCAAAATTTTCAGTGACAATTTGTTCAGTAATGAGTTCATGGATTGCCACAGTGACATGTTCTGTACTTACTTCACATGTTTTTGCCAAGTTAAACACACTTGGCAGTGATTCGCCAGGTTTTAAAGCTTCGGTTTCAATTTGATTTAATATCCATGTTTTAACTTTATTTACCTCTGGTGTTACAGACATAATTACACCTCTCCATCATTTAAATCCACTAATATTTGTCTCGGTTTGCTTCCTTTTTGAGGACCAATGACCTGATTTCTTTCTAAATCATCCATAATACGCGACGCACGATTATAGCCGATTCTAAATTGACGTTGTAATAGTGATGTACTTGCTTTTTGTTGTTCTAACACAAATAGATAAGCCTCATTGTATAAAGGATCATCACTCTCAGCTTCACTTTGATCAACAACGTCACTCGGCTCCATTTCTTTAACATAATTAGCCGATTGTTGGGCAACGACGTAATCTACAATTTTTTGAACTTCACTGTCGCTTAAAAATGCACCTTGCACACGTGTTCTCACAGAACCGCCATTTTGGATGAACAGCATGTCACCTTTACCTAACAGTTTTTCAGCCCCACCACTGTCGATAATCGTACGTGAATCCATTTGAGAACTTACCGCAAAAGCAATACGTGACGGAATATTATTTTTAATTAACCCCGTAATGACATCTACAGATGGTCGTTGTGTCGCAATGATTAAATGAATACCTGCCGCACGTGCCATTTGTGTAATACGTGTAATCGCTGTTTCAACGTCCTTACCTGCAACCATCATTAAATCAGCCAATTCATCAACAATCACGACGATATAAGGAAGTAATGGTTCTTTTTCACCAAGTTCTTTATTCTTTCTCGTAATAAATGCATTAAAGCCTTCAATATTACGTGTTCCTGAATGCTGGAATAAATCGTAACGACGTTCCATTTCGCCCACTACTTTTTCAAGCGCTTGAGCTGCTTTATGCGGATTCGTTACAACTGGAGTTAATAAATGTGGAATTCCATTGTATACATTTAATTCTACCATTTTTGGGTCAATCATCATAAGTTTTACTTCATGAGGCTTTGCATTTAATAAAATGCTCGTAATAATGCCATTGATACATACTGATTTACCACTACCTGTTGAGCCGGCAACAAGTAAATGTGGCATTTTATTTAATTCAGCTGTCATCGGCTCGCCGGAAATATCACGCCCAAGTGCAACTTCTAGTTTGTTTTGCGCAGGAAATTTTTCTTGAAGGACTTCTTTTAGAGATACGAGCGCAATATTATCATTAGGCACTTCAATCCCTACAGCAGATTTACCAGGTATTGGCGCCTCAATACGAATATCTTTTGCAGCAAGTGCAAGTGCAATATCGCTATGAAGATTTACGATTCGGCTGACTTTAACGCCTTGTGCCGGCTGTACTTCATATTGTGTAACGGCTGGGCCTATTCTAATTTGCGTCACTCTAGCATTCACACCAAAGTTTTTTAAGGTTGTTTCTAATAATTTACCCTTTTGTTGTACTTCTGATTTACTCGTTGCCTGTTGTTTTTTAGGTTCATCTAATAGACTTAAAGGCGGGAGCTCATAAGATTGATTTTCAACTTCTCCTGCTTCTGAAATTGTTCCTTCAGCCTCAATCGCTTGAGTAGGTTCTGCTTTGTTAATACTTGCCTTAGGTTTATCATGCTCAAGTCGTTTTGATGTCGGCGGTGTGGGTGAGGTTACCGCATCATTTGACGCTGTAGTTGTCTGTTCATCTTGGTGCCCAAAAATGGGTATGGTAGGCACATCTTGATTAGTTGAGTTATCCTCATCATATACCTCTTGAAAGTCTGAGACATCTTTAGGTTCTTGTTGCTCGCGTTTACGTTCAAGCTTTTGTTGACGCTCTTCACGACGTTTTAATTTATACTGATGATATTTATCGTACGATTTCTCAGCATGTGTTTTAGAATTTTCTATCCATAATTTCGTCACATCGCGATGTCGTTTTTTCAACAATAGAATCATACTTGAAGTAAATAAAATAAGCGTTAATAGTACAACACCAATGATTGAAATTAATGGCGTCAGTATATTTACAAAATGATAACCGATGAGGCCACCACCAAAATTTGGGAATGTCATATGCTCATATTGTTGATATACAAATGACAGAACGGGTTCACGTTTACCTTTAGCGCCATTTGTTGCTTGATAATATAACTGCGCTATAAATAATAAACTAATTTGAAGTAAAATCGACCCTGTTAGCCGTCTAGATTTAGGGAGTTTTCCATTATAAGCAAGAAAACCAATGGCTAATAGTAATAATATATACGTAAGATAACGTGTTAATCCGAATATATAGTTAAAAAAACTATCAATGGCAATACCTACGATACCTAATTGAAATAGACCGAGCATTATGACAATGACAAAAACGATCGCTACTACAAAACGTAATGACGTATCTTTTTGTTTCTTTTTAGATGTACGTTTTCTACGTGTAGATGTAGACGATTTACGCTTTTTCGTTTGTGCCATGTTAATTCACCTTCTTTTAAATTTAAATCTAGAGTTATATGGTTATGTATCATATCTTTTAAGTCACATTAAAAAAGAATGTGGTTTAAGTTACACTTGCATAATATGTAAAAAAACGAATCCTCCCTTTAAAACGACGTTCTTTCAAAGAGAGGGATTCGATTGAGTTCATACGTTACTAATCTTTAGATCTCACACATTAAATTTCTGAGATGACTGGAATGATCATTGGTCGACGACGGGTACTCTCAAACAATAATTTGCTAATTTGATCACGCATATTTTGTTTAATTTCTGACCATTCAATATGTTTCGACTGTAATCCTTCTTCAACAATTTCACGTACTTTTTCTTCTGCTTCTTTAAGTAACGCTTCACTTTCGCGTACATAAACAAAACCACGTGATTGAATTTCTGGACCAGCCGCAATGCGTTTATTTTTAGGATCTAAAGTTACAACTGCTATAAAAATACCATCTTGCGCAAGTAGATGTCTGTCACGTAACACGATATTACCGACATCACCAACACCAATACCGTCAATTAAAACATTTCCGGCATGGACTTTTTCATTTAATGTCATATCTTTACCATCAAAGTTAATCACATCTCCAGCTTCAACGAGAAATATTTTTTCTGGTTTTACGCCTGATTCACTTGCAAGTTTGGCATGTGCAATTTGCATTTTGAATTCACCTTGAATTGGAATGAAATATTCAGGTTTCATCATATTCAACATCATTTTAAGTTCTTCCATACAACCATGACTGGATGCATGTATTTTTTTATTATTCGGAATGATTTCTGCGCCTGCACGTACCAATTCGTTCAATGTATCACCAATGATAACTTCCATATTAGCTGAAGCTGTCATCGCTAAAAATACAGAGTCACCTGGCTCAATATTCATAATTTTATGTTTTTGACGTGCCATTTGATTCAAGGCTTCAACAGGCTCGCCTTGCATACCAGTAGCAATGATTATAATTTCATTTTTAGGGTAATTTTCAATTTCATTTATTGGAATTAATAAATCTTTAGGAATATCGAAATAGCCCATTTTACGTGCGATATTAAATGAACTTTCAAGCGAGCGACCTAAAAATGATACTTTACGATTGAGTCGCGCTGCAATATTCAATACTTGTTGAATACGAATAAAATTCGAAGCAAAACATGATACGACTAAGCGACCTTTAACTTTTGTGAATGCATCATACATGTGAGACTCAATCACATTTTCTGGTGTATTATACCCAGGTTTTTCCGCTTCATTTGAATCACTGAGAAGTGCAAAAACACCATTTTGACCGATTTCAGCCATCTTTTGAATATCCGGTGCATAATGACCTTGTAAACTTTGATCAAATTTAAATTCGCCTGTATATACAATGGCACCGTATGACGTATGAATACAGACACCTAAACTATCTGGAATACTATGCGTCGTGTTAAAGAATGTCACATTGACTCCTTTAAAGCGCATTACAGAATCATGATTAACCACATAATATCTTATTTTTTTGTCTATATTACGTGCTTTCATGTTTTCTTTAACAAGGCCAATGGTTAATTTAGAGCCATAAACTGGCGCATCGACTTGTTCAAGAACATAAGTCACTGCTCCAATCGCATGTTCATGTCCATGTGTTAAGAAAATCCCTTTCAGTTTATGTTTATTTTCTATCACATACTGAATATCTGGAATAACAATATCGATACCTAACATCTCATCTTCAGGAAACATGAGTCCAGCATCAAGCATAAACATTTCATCGTCTACTTCTATAATATACATATTTTTCGCAATTTCACCCACGCCACCAAGCGGGATGATGCGAATATTTTTATTCTTCTTCTTTACTAAATTCAAAATGTTACCTCCTATTAAATATAGCCCGTCCATCATACATTCATATTTTATTATAGTTGATATGAAAGCGTCTGTACACTATTAAAACACGTGGTTCATTTGATGCGTTTTAAGTTTGTCTCTAAATATACTATTTATGAATAGATATAGGTATGTATCATCAATAATGCATTATTTTTTTCTACTATAAAATGAAGTGACTTTTAATTTTTAGCTATGTGCTTAACGCACTATGTATTTACTGCATTATACCATTTTTAGCCCTCTTTAAGTTTTAAATGAACTATCGTCATTTATATACAAATTTTTAACCTCTTATACGTCAACACATTTTATGCATCTAGCACTCTATCCATTACCATTACATAAATATATTTAATACAAAATTGGGTGGAACTTAGCACGTCTCTTAATTAAAAATAAGCCAACAAAATTCAATAATACATGAACTTTATTGGCTGTTATCTATATTAATACATTTAATTTTGGTGATGGAACATTTAATCAATTATGATTTGAGTCACAGTTCCTTAAAACATTATTATTTATTTTACTTTGACATATTCAATGTTTTTATCTTTATCTTTAGGTATTTGAATTGGTGAAGTTGTTTCAAACATAACTGAACCTTGTGGTGCAAGTGTCTGAGGTAACTCACGAACTGGTTTTGGACTAATACTGTTAAAGCCTGGTTCACCTTTGAAACCATGTAAGCCAGTGGCTTCTTTTTTCTCTAACGCCACTCTAAAGTTTGTCATAAATTCACCCAATGACATTTTAGAATCGACATGTTTATGAATTGCATTTTCTAATGCTTCACTCGTATCTGCTGGATCTTGTAAAATTTCTTTAAAGATTTTATCGCCATTATCACTTTGTGCACTCAAGTATTGTGAAAAGAGATAAGATAAAGCGTAGTTAGAAAGTACATCACCGCGATGGTTCCATTTAATTAATGAATGACCATTTGCAATCGATGTCGAATTGTTATAGTATTCAATTCTGTGATCTAAAGGTTTTTGTAAATACATATGCTCACTTGCCATCGCAAATGCTTCGTCTAACCAGACATCCATACCATCTTCTTTTTGTTCTTTAAGTAATTTTTGGTTCGCATTTACCATATGTTGATATTCATGAGCAAGCGTTGAATACACTTTCTTTTCATTTAAATTATTTTTATCTGTACCCATAGATGGATATGTATCCATATAGAAGACTTCTGCTTTATTTGAATGTGGTACATCATACAGATCTCTTGGGTGGAAGTAACCACCAGTGTATGAACCTGTTGTCTCAAAATCATCTTTAATGTCATAAACTAAAATGTTAACTTTACCGTCGTGATCAACGTCTGAAGGTTCACCAAATTTTTCTTTAACCAATGGATCAATTTTATTATCAAACTCTTCCCCTATGTTTTTCGCTTGTTTGTCTGTAATATAATTATCGGCTACCCATACATTTGTATTTTTACCGTTATATTTCAGTTTAGCAGCGGTACGTTCATTGGCATTTGTTCTCATGTTTACCGTTGTGAATGAGCGAACATCATTTAATTTTGAATTTGATAATGACTGTTCAGATTTTCGTGTACGTTCAGTAATCGGTGTCTTTTCTTTCGGTGCTTTAAACACTTTATCTTCTTGGAAAGATTGTAAACTTTTAGGCTTCATAGAATCAATGGTACTTTGCTTAAAATTATTTTGCTTTAAAGTTCCAATCGATGACTCTTGAGCATTTTTATTAATATCCTCGTTATTGATGATGTAAGTGTGTGCATCTGCAAAAGATCCTAAAGTAAATGTTGCAAGTAAAGAACTTGTAACAAGTGACGTAACCAATTTCTTTTTGTTTATCATGATGCTTCCTCCTTAAATCTTTATTAACATAAAGTTAGCATTTAATTAAAATTGAATCAATGCTTAAATTATCAAATAAATTATTGATATTTTAACATCATAATATTAAATGTAGATTCATCATTTTCATCATTGCTGTGTTAAGATGCCTCAAAA
>NZ_PPQF01000074.1 GCF_002901865.1 Staphylococcus agnetis | reverse complement strand
CCAAGTTTTATTCTATCATGAGGAAATGCCTATTTTAATACAACGGTAAAACCTCTCCGGAACCATACGCATAGCGCATGGTTTACTTTTATATAAATGAAAAAACACCACAAAATCTTTTGAAGTGATTTTTGTGGTGTTTTTCTTGGAAGCTGAAACCCTATGTCCCAGCCCCTCCCCTAAAATCATTAAGTTAAAAAGTATTATTGATCAAACGTATGTTTGTCTACTTTACTATTTGTTTTTTTAGCTTCTTCACTTACAGTTTGGTTATGATTCGAAAGTTCAAAATCATCTTTATCTTTATCATGAGTAATCACACCATTTTCCAGGCGTACATTTTGTTCATTTTGAGGTGTATCTGATGCGTTAGTCTGATTCATATCCAATAAACGGCGTTGTGCACCTAATGAAGTGGATGAAGGTTGTGACGGCTTATCTGTTTCAGATTGTTTACTTTCTTCAGACTCTGCAGTCGTAGTTGGTCCAGTCTGGCCTTCTAAGCGGTCTGAATCAACTTCAGAGCGAATTGCTCGCTTTTGTGCAGACAGCGCATCACTACTCACCTCAGAATGGTCATCTTGACGTTTAGACGTTTGATGCTGATCAGAAGCATGCGCAACGCCAGCTGCAGTCACACCTGCAGTTGCAACTCCTGCAGTTGCCGCACCAGTAGATGTACGTGACTTGTCAGAATGATCTACTTTCACTTCATCCTCACCCGTACGTCGATTACGATCATAATCAGACGCTTCGGCATCAGAAGATGTAGCAGAAGTCGTTTGCTTTGCAGTTTGTCCTTCTAATCGATCACTATCAACTTCACTTTGAATAGCACGGCGTTGTGCAGCTAATTCCTTAGATGATGGGTCATCCGTATCAGTTAAAGCTGAACGTTGTCTTTTTGAATCTTCTCTCACACGGCGTGCTTGCTCTTTTAAAGCATCTGCTTTTCTTTTTGCTTCATCGCGTAAAGCAGTATCTTGATCATTTACTTTATTTAATTTATTTTGTTTTTTTGATTGTGTCTTAGATTTATCAGATTCTAACGTAGGTTTTAAAATAAGTCCTAACGCACTTCCTAAAACAGCCCCTGCTACAAATCCAAATACAAGGTCTAAACGTGCACGAGGTTCACCCTCATATTGTGGGACTTCATAACTTTCTAAACCTTTAGTATGCAAATCACGATTATATTTTTCCATTTCAAATTGCCTCCTTAAAATAAAAGCACTTAAACAAAGGTATTACCTCATTTAAGTGCGTAAAATCAAGACTTATTTAACTAACCGTCAACTTACTTACGATTTGAATCATTGTTTAATGTTGTATATTTTGTGTTTACTGATTCAGGGTTAGTGTTGAAATCATTTAAGTCTTTGTTTTCATACTCACTATTAACTAAATCTTCGTTTGATAAAGAACTTGATTTAGAACCTTGTTTAGCATCAGAAGACACATTGTTTGTTTTGTAAGCTGCACTATTTCGACGACTTTGACGGTTTTGCCATTTGTCGGCAATTTCCATTGCAACATTTGACCATTGAACAACTTGTGAAATTTTGTCTTCATTTTGAGAAATGTTGTTTGTAATTGAGTGCGTTACACGATCAACAGAACCATTTAACGTTTGAACTGATTCGCCAACACCTTTAACAGCATCAACTACTGAGTTTAAACGATTTGATTTATCTTGGATATCTTCAGTTAAACGATTCGCTTTATGAAGTAAATCCGTTGATTCACGTGTAATACCTTGGATTTGGCCTTCAACACCATCAAGTGTTTTAGCAACATGATCCAAGTTTTTCTTAACAGAAATTAAAACTACAACAATTCCTATACATAAAATTAAGAACGCGATAGCAGCAATAATTCCTGCAATTGGTAAAATCCATTCCATTCGAAAACGCCTCCTATTGACTTTTAAAATATGCTATTTATTTTATATAGATACCCAAACAGCTCTTACTCAAACATTAAAAGCTATGTTCAACACCAATTTTTTCTAAATATGCTTTTAAAACTTTTTGAATGTCACCTGCACCCATAAAAAGAATAACCGCATTTTCATGTTTTTCAAGGACCTCTACACTTGATTCAGAGATTAAGCGTCCATTTTCTACTAAATCTAATAAATCATTAATTGTGAGCTCACCTGTATTTTCACGAATAGAGCCAAAGATGTCACATAGATATACAGAATCTGCTTGATTTAATACATCTGCAAACTCCTTCAAAAATGCTTTTGTTCTAGAGAACGTATGTGGTTGGAAAACAGCCACTACTTCTTTATTTGGATATTTTTTTCTAGCTGATTCAATTGTAGCACTAATTTCTCTTGGATGGTGAGCATAATCATCAACTAATACTTGATTTTTTGTAAAAATCTCATTAAAACGTCGTTTTACACCACCAAAAGTGATCAATGCATCTTTAATATTTTGTGTATCAAGCTTTTCTAAATACGTAATTGCTAAAACAGCTAGCGCATTTAAAATATTATGGTCTCCATATTGTGGTGAAATAAAATGATTGTAATACTCACCACGGATATAGACATCAAAAGCAGTTCCTTTATCCGTAATTTCAATGTTGTCGGCATAGATGTCCATTGATGGGTCAAAACCATAATAATACACAGGTATATCTACACTAATTTTTTTAACATGCGGATCATCGCCCCACGCAATAATCGCTTTTTTTACATTATTTGCCATACCTTGAAAGGCATTAACAACATCCTCAACATCCGCAAAATAATCTGGATGATCGAAATCGATATTTGTAATAATTGCATAATCAGGTGAATAACTTAAAAAGTGTCGACGGTATTCACATGCTTCAAAAGCAAAATATTCGCTTTGAGGCAAGCCCATACCTGTACCATCACCGATTAAAAATGATGTTTTTTTATCACCATTCATCACATGTGATAATAGTCCTGTAGTAGAAGTCTTACCATGTGCGCCGGTTACTGCAACCGACGTGTATTTATTAAGAACTTCACCTAAGAAATCATGGTAGCGCACCACTTTTAAATTTAATTCACGTGCTCTTTCTACCTCTTCATGCGTATCTTTAAATGCATTTCCAACAATCACAGTTAAACCTTCAGTAATGTTATCAGCGCTAAAAGGTAAAATCTTAATTCCCTTATTATTTAATGCAATTTCTGTAAATACATATTGTTCAATGTCAGAACCTTGAACATCATATCCTAAATCATGAATAATTTGAGCCAATGAACTCATCCCTGCGCCTTTAATGCCGACGAAATGGTATTTTGTCATGATTTTATGCCCCTTTCTATATTTATGAGTCTTGTAAGTCTGCTTCAGTGAGAAAGACATCGCGCGGTTTAGAGCCATTCGCTCCCGAAATATAACCCAATTGTTCTAATTGGTCTATAATACGTGCTGCACGGTTATAACCGATTTGAAAATGTCTTTGAATAAGAGATGTTGAAATGTGTCTCTCTTTAACCATAAATTCACAAACTTCATTGAATAATTCATCTTTCGTTGGTTCTTCAGTTTTCTTAAGGAGCTCTTTTTCTTGAAATAAATATTCAGGTTCTCTTTGTGATTTAATGTATTCCACTACTTCATCAATTTCCTCATCTGAAACGAAAGTACCTTGAACACGAATCGGTTTGTTCATACCTCCACCAAGATATAGCATGTCACCATATCCAAGCAAACGTTCTGCGCCACCACTATCTAAAATTGTACGTGAATCGACGCTTGAAGACACCATGAATGCGATACGTGTAGGAATATTCGCTTTGATTAAGCCTGTAATGACATTTACAGATGGTCTTTGAGTTGCGACAAGCATATGAATGCCACACGCACGTGCTTTTTGAGCAATACGTGCGATTGATTGTTCAACGTCTTGTGGTGCCATCATCATTAAGTCTGCCAATTCATCAATGACAATAACGATTTTAGGCATACGTTGATCATAATTCACTTTTTTATTAAATGCTGTAATATTACGCACATGCGTTTGTGCGAACAATTTATAACGCCGTTCCATTTCTTCAACGGCCCATTTTAAACTTTGTGTAGCCGCTTTAACATCTGTAATTACAGGTGCGACTAAATGTGGCAAATCATTATATGGTGCTAACTCTACCATTTTAGGATCAATAAGTAACAATTTTAACTCTTCTGGATGATTTCGATAAAGTAATGATAGTAAAATACTGTTAATCGAAACCGATTTACCTGATCCAGTTGCTCCAGCTATGAGTGCATGCGGTGTTTTTGCAATATCCATTAATAACGGTTCATTATTGATGCGATTACCCATTGCTACTGTCAATTTCGATTCAGCATGTTTAAACGCTGGCGTTTCTAGGATAGAGCGCAAGTTTACTTTTGTTGGATGTTGATTCGGCACTTCGATACCCACTAAACTCGTACCTGGAATAGGTGCTTCTATTCTAATATCTTTTGCAGCGAGAGCCATTTTGATATCATCTTGTAATGCCGTAATACGAGAAACTTTAACGCCTCTTTCCACAGACAGTTCGAAACGCGTTACACTAGGACCCTCAATCACATTTACAACTTCAGCTGGTACATTAAAATAGAAAAATGCATCATTAAGTTGTTGCTTTTTCTCTTCAATCCATGCGTTGTCTTTTTCATGAATTTCAGGTTGATCAAGAAGATCTATACTTGGCAAATTCAACACAGGACCACGGCGAATTTTTTTCTCTTCTTCTTTGGTGTCAGTATTCACTTGTGACGTCGTAACGATTTCTGGACTATGCACACGTTCACTTGATTGTTGTGTGTGGTCATTCTGTATGTTTTGCTGAGTTGCTTGAATATCTCGAGACGTAGTTTGATTCATAGTATTTTTTATCGTTTGACGCTGTAAGTGTTCGTGTTTACGTCGCTCCATCATACGCTTTTTATCTGAAGGTGTCATAACCACATTAAATGGCTTACTTCCTTTACGTATCGGGACTTTATTAGCATTTTGCGTTTGCTTTTGTTCAGGTTTTAAAGGTGGAACAATTTGACGCGCTTCTGTTTTAGTCACTGCTATTTCATCAGGTTGTGTTGTTGAATTTTCTTCTACCCTATCATGAGATAGTTGAGGTACATCGACATTAATTGATGATTCATCTCTTGAATTGCTCTTTTTTGAACCTTCTTGTATCTCGTCTTTTATTGTATTAATATTCTCGGCGTCTTCAACGTAATTTTCATTTGATGCATTAAAGGTACGCGCAGACGTATCTGACTGATTATTGGTGTCGTCCAACGGTGACGCTACATCTTGATTAAGATGATCGTCATTTATTGTAATGTCAACATTGTCATTAACTGCCTGTTCATTTTCATCATCTATTACGTTCGAAGTAGAACGATGCGTATTATGTACTTGTTGTGATTTTGTACGCGTTTGCACATCATCAAATTCATATGCTTGGTCATTATCTTTAGTATTAACCTTGTCTGAAGATAATGTTTGTTCCGCATCTGTTTCTAAATGAATTTGACTTAAATCGATTTCTTCATATTGAATATCTAATTCTGTTTGGGCTTGGTCTAATGATTCCACGTCTTCATTGGCCTCAGGTGTCACAGCCTCATTAGGTTCAAGATGCTCTTCTAGGTCCGCTTCTTCATAATCTTTTCCTAACAGTTGACGTGCTTGAGAAGCATGCATTTTATCGATAGCCTTTTGAATGTCCGCATGCGGATCTTCATCCTTTAAAGCGCGTTTATGTTGTAAAGCTTCTTTAAAGCGTTTTTTCTGTTGGATTTTTTTCTCACGTTCTCTTCGAATTTCATCAACAATTTGCGATGCATAAATATTTTCAATATTAATCGTATTATCACGTTTTGAATGATTCGGTGTTTTCTTACGTTCGCCAAGCGATTTTGCAGGTGGTTGCGTTGTTTTAGATCGCGTACCTGGAGGTTGATTTAATCCGCTATTTTTAATCGATTTACGTTCTTGTGTCCCAAAAATTGCAGATGGCACTTCGCTCGCTTTAAATTCAGTCGTTGGCTTAGCATAATTTGCTTTATGAATACTTTTAGTTGTCGTTGATGAACCTTTATAATGGTCCACTTCTTTATGTGGTCGTTGATGATGGGTTTTAGTTGTTTTGTCATTTGGTATTGTACCTTGAAAAAGTTGAGAAGCATGTTGTTGACTTGGACGAGTACGGTTACTTTGATACACATGTGTTGCTTTAGTCTTTGAGAAGCCGTGTGTACGGTGGCGACGTGTCTTTCGATCAACACCGTATGATACGCGCTCAGTACCTTCAATATCACGTTTTTTAAGTGTTACGGAGTCATTTCGCTGTTCTTCCCTATCATTGATATCGTAATCCATTGTAATCGGAAAACGAAATTTCCCACGTGGTCTTTGATATACATCATTCGTTTGTGGAATCAAATCATGTCTCGATTTTTTTGGTACAGTAGAGCGTTTTTTTTCTGAAGATGTACGGTCTGATGGCGTCTCTTCACCAAATAATTTATCAAACCAGCTCATAATACGCCCTCCTTTTATGCATTAAAAAATGATTGACCTGTTTTATAACTATCATCTAAAACCATAATACCTTTTTCTTGAGGTGCATTTGGCAAATTGAGTTCCTTCATTGAGCACACCATACCACTTGAAGCAACACCTCTTAATTCGGCATCTTTGATTAACATGCCACTCGGCATTACTGCGCCCACTTTGGCTACAACTACTTTTTGTCCTGCTTCAATATTTGGTGCACCACAAACGATTTGTAATGTTTCATCACCTACATCAATGTGACACACACTTAATTTATCCGCATCAGGATGCTTTTCTTTAGATTGAACATAACCTACAACAAATTTAGGTGAAAAATCAGCTTCTAATTTAAAGTTAATATTTGACTGATCTAACAATTTTTGAATATCTGTCGCATGAGCTTCACTGAATGTAATATGTCCATTTCCCTCAATAGTAAGATGTTGATCTGCATTAAAAATATTTAATCCAACAACGTTATTGTCTTTTTTAATCAATATAACATCGTTGATTTTTTCATATTCAAAAGGCCCATCTACCGTTTCAATTTGTAAAAAGGCTACATTGCCAACACCTTTGGGATTATAAAATAAATTCATGTTCTTCATCTACTCCTTATTTGCGGTTCTTTTGATCTTGGGATGCACCTAAATGTTGAATGACATTTGGTGATGCATTCGATTTTTGTTTATTATTTTTACCTAAAATAAATATAGGTTCAAAACGGCCATTTTGATAACTTAATGACAATGACGTAATAGGAACTAGACCATTAGTGAAAAATTCCATCGTCATATGTGCCATAATATCATAGCCAGTTTTATTTCTTATATCTGCAATAATTAACACATCTTGATGAGGTACTGCGACTAACATTTCGCCTTCCATGCGTTGTTCAAACTCAGATAATAAAGTTGCGTTTAAAATCCGACTAGCATCGTAACCATCATTTGTGTTAATAAAATAAAATATATTACCTTGAACTTCATCCGCTTTATACGAATTACTCAGTTTACGCACATTAAATAATGCCATCTCTTTAAGTTGTTGTTGTGTCAATTGTAATTCACTCATTAATGCATCATCAATCAATCGATACGATTTACCTAAATCTAATGCATAATAAATTCTTGTTTCCGCCGTATGCGGTTCGGTAATAAATGCATGACCTTCTTTAGTTTTGGTAGGAAAACTCGTTGCACGAATGACTGGCATAATTCTTTTCTCATTTAACGTTTTATGCGCTTCATCTTCCATTTGATGTATCGTTTCTTCTACATAATATATGATTTCATCAATGATTTGCGCTTGACCTTTATTGTATTTAGCTACAATAGGAGATAATTTTACAGTAACTCCTTTGTGATTGTCTACACGATAAATTCTTAGTGATTCTTGATCACGATTGAATTGATAATTCACATCTAAATGCGTTAATCGTGATTTTATAGTATCTCTCATTTTAAAGACATTCATGTTTTCACTCCTAAATACATGCCTTATATTAGTTTACAATAAAAATACCCTCAGGACTAGAGAAAAACCATGTCCTAAGGGCGAAAAAGTCATTAAAATTGTGATAAAAATCCATCAATTTGTTCTATTGATTTTCTTTCTTTACCAATATAATCTCCTACGCGCTTCCCATCTTTATACATTATAAAACTTGGGATACCCATAACGCCTTCTTTTATCGCTAAGTCAATATGCGCATCTCGATCGACCGCAATAAAATTGAAATTTTGATATTTTGATTCCAGTTTAGGTAAATCTGGTTCAATGACACGACAATCCGGACACCAACCAGCTGTGAACATAAATACTGTTTGTGATTGGGCATATTGTTGATATTCCGTTTCATTCTGAATCGATTTCATAACTTATACCTCCTTTAGTCCTCATATTGTAATTGATGAATGACCTTATCGTCTAGTTGTTGAATTGCATAATACAACCAATTTTTAGCATTCTCATAATCTCTTATATCAAATACAGCATCTGTACTATGAATATAACGAGCACATACACCAATCACTGCAGTTGGAACACCTGTTAACGCTTTATGTATGACACCGCCATCAGTACCTCCTGGAGAGATATAGTGTTGATATGACACACTGTGCTTGTTTGCTACATCTAATAAATATGATTTGAACGCGGGTTTCAATAACATCGTACCATCTTTAATTCGTAATAATGCCCCCGCACCTAACTCACCTGAAAGACCTGACTTCCCTTTCATATCATTAGCCGGGGAACAATCAACCACGAAAGCAACATCTGGTTGAATTAATTGTGTTGTAGCTTCCGCACCACGTAAGCCCACTTCTTCTTGGACATTTGCGCCCACATACAAGTCAAAATCTAATTGAACATCATGAAGTGCTTCGAGTATTTCGATGGCTAATACACAGCCGTAACGATTGTCCCAAGCTTTGGCAGCGTATCGATATTGTGATAATTGCAATAATTCGGTATCCGGAACAATTGAATCACCTATCGCAATCCCCCGCGCATATACCTCTGACGCATCTTCAGCTCCTATGTCGAGTAATAAATCTTCAATTTTAGGTGTACTTTCTTTACCCGTTTGAAAATGTTTTGGAATATTAGCGACTACCCCAGTAATTTCATCGCCTTCACCGGTTTTAATTTTTAAACGTTGACCTTGCCAAATATCACTTGCCACGCCACCTAAAGGTGTAAACTTAATAAAACCTTGTTTGGTAACTTCAGTAATCATAAAACCAATTTCATCCATATGTGCTGCTACCATCACTTTTGGTGCATTAGATTGCTGACTCTTTTTCACACCATATATGCCACCCATTTTATCTCTCACAAATGTATCGACATATGGACGCATTTCATGTTCTAAGTAATGACGCACAGGTGTCTCAAAGTTGGGAGCACCATGCATTTCAGTTAATGATTTAATACGCTCCAGCGTTTTTTCGTTCATGCCTTTCACTCCTTTAAAAATAATTCACTTTATTACAGTATATCACTTAAATTATGGTAAACTGTAGCTAAGTCTTTCAAGGAGGAGATCGCAATGTTAAACAGAAAAAATTGGCCATTACTGATACCAATTGCGATTGGCACATTGTTAGCTGGAAGCTATTTTTATGTTCTTCATCTTGAACGTGATCGCAACCAGCCACCTCATGATGTATTAGAATCCGTTAAACAATACTTTAATAATGTTACAGGTTCTTATATTTTATATGAAGTCGTTCAATTTCAAAAGGAATTAGATACTTATTCAGCCTATAAGGGTGGCATTACGACGACACGAAATGATGTGACACATCACTATACGTTTTATGCAAATGCTAAGACTGGAGAAATATTAGATATTACTGAAAATCAAACGACTTAAAATAATCGCGTTAGTAGAGTGTGACATCTTTTAAAAACGATGTCTTCTTTACTAACGCGATTTTAATTTATTCATTTCTTTTGATTACTTCTTGAACCTTTTTACCATCCTCAGAAAGTTTAATCGCAAAGTTTGATACATCATGATAAAACAGTATCCAATACCCTTGTGCGGCATATTGGCGCGTCAATCGTTCTTTTTCACGTATAGACTGCATTGGATAATCATCATATGCGGTTACCCATAATGAATTAATATGAGCAGAAGTTGACAAAATATCCGCCATATGAACAGCATGTTCGCTGTCACTATGAATTTCAATAATACAATGCCCAAAACTATGTCCACCTGTATGCTTCATAGTAATACCAGGGTAAGGTTCTATCTGATTTTCAAACAAAATCAATTTAGATTCATAACCTCCCCTATTTTGAGGCCAATACGTAGCTTGACTTCTTATGTTAGGACTGATAAATTCATGCCATTCATCTTGTTGCACATAATGCCAGGCATTAGGGAATGTCGCATTACCGTTAGAATCCGTAAGACCCGTCGCATGATCAAAGTGCATATGTGTCATCAATACTAAATCTATATCCTCAACGGTTAATTGATACTTAGCTAAATCAGTTTCAAGTTGACTTTCATTTCGAACGCCGTAATTACGGTGTTGCTTTTCAGTTAGTTTGCCACTACCAATGCCAGAATCAATAATAATATTTTTATCTCCAGTACGAATTAAAATAGGATGCGTCACAAGTGGGACTTGATTTTTATCATTCACGGGATATTTTTTTGTCCATAATGGTTTAGGCACGACACCAAAAATAGCGCCTCCATCCATTTGTGTATGACCACCATCTAAAGCATTAATTTCAAACGATCCAATTTTCATTAAACTCTCTCCTTAAATAAAAAAGTGAGACACGAATCAAATCATGTTTATTTGATTACAGTATCTCACGTTTAAGTTTATAAATCATGTCATAAAATCTTAGTCTTGATTTACAAATTCAGAAAAATTGTGATGAAATTTAGCTTCCATACGGTAAATTCGTGATCCTTTTTCTGAAAACTTGTGTTCATATTCAGTTGTGATATTCTCACCATCATCTTCTTGATGTAAATGTAAATTGATTTTTGTAAAATACATTCCAAATTGCGACATGCTTTCTAAACTGTAGGCATATAATCCACGATTATCCGTCTTAAAGTGTATAGCACCATCTTGATTTAAAATTTGTTTATATATTGACAAAAAGCGATGATTTGTTAAACGACGTTTCGCATGTCTCGTTTTAGGCCAAGGATCAGAGAAATTTAAATAAATTCTATTGATTTCATTAGGTTTAAAATAATCGGTTAACACTACCGCATCATTACATAATAATTTGATATTTGTAAGATTAAGTTCACGCACTTTATCTAATACACGAATCATTACATTTTTATCACGCTCAATGGCAATATAATTAATGTGAGGGTGCTTTGCTGCTAATGAAGTGATGTATTTACCCATACCTGATCCAACTTCTATATGAATCGGTTGTTCTTTATCAAACCATTGCGTCACTTGATGCTTATGTACACAATCTAAATCCACAATATTTGCATGCTCTCTTAAGTAAGTTTCGGCCCAAGGTTTATTTCGCATTCTCATGATTCTTTATCTCCTTAAATAAACACATCGCTCTTCATCACAGCATGCAAAAATTTGAGCCATGTATTCATATCTTTAAAACGTTTATGTTCTTCATTCCATTGCACCATTCCAATAGATTGAATCACAGTATACCATTTCATTCGTTTTTTTAAATTCATCGTTTCTTTAACATCATAAATTTCGAACCAAGAAGACCATTCATTTTTTGGAACGTAATTGTATAACAGCATACCTATGTCAATTGCTGGGTCAGCTATCATAGCACCTTCCCAGTCAACTAAAAAGAGTTCATCTTTATCAGAAAGCAGCCAGTTATTATGATCAACATCACCGTGAACGACCGTATAAAATCTAGGATCGTATTCTGGTACATGAGATTCTAAATAACTTAACGCATGTCGAATGATATGATGCGTTAATACATCGCTAGATAACGACGCATTGATTTTATGTAACATGATATCAGGTGTAATCGGTGTCATTTCCATGCGCTTTAACATCGTTAAAAGTGGACGTGATTGATGAATTTTCTTCAGTAAGTGGGCAACGCGGTGTTGATTCATTTCATCAGCTTCAAGCTCTCGGCCATTTTTCCAATGTTGTGCAGTCACAACTTCACCAGTTTCTATTCTTTTCGTCCATACAAGCTTCGGCACAATCCCTTCTGCAGACAATGCTGCAATAAAAGGGTTAGAATTACGTTTTAAAAATAATTTCTGTCCATCTTGTTCCGCCATATAAGCTTCACCTGATGCGCCGCCAGCTGAATCGAGCGTCCAACCTAGTTGATAGAACTGCTCCACAACACGTTCACCTCACTTTCAAAAGAGAAAAGGCTCTAGAAAAGAAATTCAAGAGCCATATTAATAACAATTATTTACTACTTCAACGTTCCAATTTTTAATTAGCACTCATAAAAGATTTTATAATTATTAGCCACTTTTTTCAACCAAAAATGAGACACTAAAGGTCACTTTTTTCTATTTTTAAATGTTAATGTTCAATTCATTAAGTAATCTTATATTAACACATTATTCGGAATGTGAATGGATATATTTTTCAAATCCTTTTTGTAAAGTACGTGTGATTGGACCTACTTTGCCATCAGCCACCGATTCACCGTCAATTAAAACGACAGGCATCACTTCAACTGATGTACTAGATATGATTACTTCATCTGCTGATTTTAAGAAATCCACTGTAAAAGGTGCTTCATTAAACTCAATGTTTTCATCTTCACATACCCATTGAATTACTCGACGCGTAATCCCATTTAAAATAAAGTTGTTTGCTGGATGCGTATGAACGACACCATCTTTAATAGCATAAACGTTACTTGACGCGCCTTCAGTGACAATATCACCACGATGTTGAATGGCCTCTTCGGCATTGTATTTTGTAGCGTATTCTTTCGCTAGTACGTTACCTAAAAGATTTAAGCTTTTAATGTCGCATCTTAACCAGCGAATATCTTCCGTTGTTACTACACCTACGCCCTCATCTAAAGCTTTGAAAGGACGATCATATGATTTTACAAAGCCAGTTAAGACAGGTTCAACACTTGGCGTAGGAAAAGCATGGTCTCGTGGTGCTGCACCCCGTGTTACTTGTATATATACCCCACCATTTGTGACCTTATTCACTTGAGCAAACTCTCGTACAAGTGTTGTAAGTGATGCTACAGTGTGATTTAAATCTAAACCGATTTCACTTGCACTTCTTAATAGACGTTCAAAATGTTCTTTTGCTGTAAATAATTTGCCATCATATATGCGTACATATTCATAAATGCCATCGCCAAAATTGTAACCGCGATCATTGTAAGCAACTTTAGCATCTTGCTCATCAACGAATGATTCATTTAATAAAACTTTTGTCATATTATCCCTCTACGCAAATTGAATAAATTGCTTCTAAATAGATACTTGTAGCGTTAAATAGTTGTTTCTTAGTAATGTATTCATTTTTTTGATGCATTAAATCCTCTGAGTCTTCAAACATCGCACCAAATGCCACACCTTTTTCAAGGTTTCGTGCATAAGTCCCTCCACCAATCGTGAAGGATTCACGTAAGTCGCCAGTTTGATTGCGATATGCTGTTAATAATTTTTGAACAAATGGATCTTTAGGATCCACAAAGTGTGGTGTTTGTATCTTTCCAACATTGATTGAAAATCCTTGTTGCGCGATTTCGTTCTCAAATTTATGAATGGCTACCTCGAAATCAAAACCTTCAGGATATCTTAAATTAATTCCAAATTGTCCACCAGAGGCCTTAGTATATTGAATTACACCAATATTAGTTGTTAGACTGCCCATTGCCTCTGTGTGGAAACGCATTCCCATTTTTTCTCCAAAATGAGATTCATATAAATAACGGTCACTAAAACTAGCCCAATTTTTTGCATTGAGGTCTAATGTTAACGAATTGATAAAATGTATTAAATGCAAGCCCGCATTAATACCAATTGAAGGATCCATTCCATGTACAGCTTTACCTTCCATTGTAAGTTTTAATACGCCACTATCTACTTCATGATTACCTTTTAAATGATGCTGTGAAAGATATGCTTCAAATTGTTGAATACAGTCCGTCATATTTTCTTTTACCAACAAGTTTGCTTCAGCATAATCTGGTACCATATTATAGCGCTCGCCAGATATAAAACTTAATAACTCCACTTCAGGTTCATCATCATCAGACGAAAGTTGAGTTTGTTGAATATCAAACGTAGTTATTCCTTTTTCACCATGGATAAGTGGGAATTCCGCATCAGGTGCAATTCCTATTGTCGGCATTTCTTCAGTTTTAAAATAACGTTCTGTACATAACCAATCGGATTCTTCATCTGTGCCTAAAATGATATGAATGCGTTTTTTCCAATCCACTTTCATATCGTTTAAAATTTTAACTGCATAATAAGCAGCAATTGTAGGACCTTTATCATCTAATGTCCCTCTAGCAATAATTTTATCTTCAGTAACAACAGGTTCAAATGGATCAGATGCCCACCCATCTCCAGCAGGTACGACATCCACATGTCCTAAAATACCAAATAAATCATCACCTTTACCTACTTCGATGCGCCCTGCAATGTGATCTACATCAAATGTTGTAAAGCCGTCACGTTCAGCTAAGCTATACATATAATCTAATGCTTCCCTTGGACCAGGTCCCACAGGCGCTTCATCCGTTGCATGCGCATCATCACGTACAGATTTAATAGCAAGTAATCCCTTTAAATCTTCTACGATTTCTGATTCATATTCACGTACTTTATCTCTCCACATGTGATCATCTTCCTTTTATGTATTATGAGTCCTATTTTACATGATTTAAGTTATAAACAACAGTAGAACCCCTAATATTATTTTAATTTTTCTGAAAACAATATCGTTAGCGACACTTACGATATTAAAAAAAGACGTAAAAAAACTAGGACATCTATATGCGTCCTAGTTGTAGGTTAAATGATTAATGAGAGCCGTTATTTTTATTAGATTTTAAATCTTCTTCAGTCACGACACGCAAATTGTTAGAAGGGTCACCGCCACCTTCGTCATCAAATGCCGCTTCTCTTTTACTATCATGAGAAACGTAACCACTTTGAGAAAACTGATCCTTTTTTTGATTAAAAAATGCTTTAGGGTCTTGCTTTGCTTCATTCATATAAGCTTTCGGATCTGCTTTAACTTTGTTAAATTCTTCAGTAGCTAAAGAACTGACTTGCGTAACTTTTTCACGCGCATTTTGTTTATAGCTTTCAGGATCTTCTTTATATTTATCAATTTCTTGTTTCAATACATCGCGATTTTGCTTTTTTGATAACACAACCGCTAATGCTGCACCACCGATACCGATGATTGCTCTTAGTAAATTAGTTGACTTCGCCATTTTAATCACCTCTTTAAATTCTAACTATACCATACCCACCTCTAACGATATCAAACATTTAAAATACATTTTTAGATGGATTTATCTTTTAATCCTAAAGCTTCGAAATCACTTAAAGTTAATTTTCTATATCCGCCAGGCTCTAAAGATTCATCTAAAAACAAGTTTGCTATTCTTACACGTTTGAGATAGATCACTTCATTATCCACACTATGAAACATACGCTTAATTTGATGAAATTTTCCTTCTGAAATCGTTATTAACGCTTCAAAAGGATTTAAAATTTCAAGGGTTGCAGGTTTTAATACCCCTTCTTTTAACGTAACGCCTTTTTTAAACACCTCAACATCCTTTTGCTGAATCGGAAATTTAGTTTTTACAAAGTAGGTTTTCAGTACATGTTGATTGGGATTCATCAATTTATGATTAAATTGGCCATCGTTTGTAATTAGTAATAGTCCTTCAGTATCTTTATCTAAACGACCAACAGGAAATAAATCTAAATGTGCGTACTCTTTAATTAAATCAATAACCGTTACATGGTCGTCATCCTCAGTTGCTGAAATTACATTTTGAGGTTTATGCAACATGATATAAACATAGGGTTCATAATGTATCACCTCATCGTGTACTTTAATGACATCTGTATGTGGATTAATTTTTATTTTAGCTGACTTTATGACTTGGTCATTTTGTTGGACAAATCCTTTTTTTATCAACGCTTTGACTTCAGTACGTGTACCTATTCCCATTTGAGATAAAAATTTATCGATTCTCATTATAAAAAGCTCAATCCTAACTTACGGCGTATTTTATTTGGTAATTCACCTAAAAACTTATCCGCTAATCGTGTACGCATCGTTATAGAACCATATATCAATCCACCGACAATCACACACATAGTTGTAATCAATAATGCACCGATTTGAGACGCTGGTGAAATAAATAATTGAAGTATGAAATATGTGATTTCAACACCGATCATCATCATAAATCCTACTAATAGTATTCGACATACGTCGAAAATAGTGTCTTCAAATTTGAACTTAGCATATTTCTTCAGCACGATTAAGTTACAAACTATCGCAAACGTTAATGCAAGGCATGTACTCAATATCGCACCAGCAGTATGCATTAAAAAGATGAGCGGTGTATTTAATACGAACTTAATAATGACAGAGCCAACTACAATAAATACAGTGAGCTTTTGCTTATCAATCCCTTGTAACATAGAAGCTGTCACGCTGAGTAAGGAAATTAATATCGCAGCAGGTGCATAATAAAACAATAATCTACTGCCGTCATAACTGAACTCATAAAAAACGGTATAAAGGGGTGTCGCTAACGCCATGATACCTAAACTTGCAGGGACGGTAATAAACATTAATACACCTAATGACGTACGAATTTGCTTATGCATTTCTATATAGTCCCCAGATTCATAGGTTTTTGTAATGTAAGGGATTAAACTAATGGCAAAACCAGCAGCTAACGATGTGGGTATCATCACAATTTTATTCGTCGTCATATTTAACATCGTAAAGAACATATCTTGTAGTCGTGGTGCAAATCCAGCCATACTTAACGCATTATTATGTGTAAGCTGATCCACAATTATAAATAACGGGAAATTCAAGCTAACGATAACAAACGGAATACTATAAGAGATAATTTCTTTATACATTTTACCGTAAGAGACATCAATGCCCGTTGTATCAGATTCTACCATCTTTTGAATATGAGGACGTCGTTTAATCCAATACCACCAAAGCGTTAATAATCCCGCGATGGCCCCAATTGCAGCTCCAAAGGTTGCGATGCCATTTGCAAATAGAACTGACCCTTGCGCGACATTTAAAACAATATAACTTCCAATTAATATAAAGAGAATTCGTGCGATTTGTTCAGTTACTTCTGAGAGTGCAGTAGGTCCCATTGATTTATATCCTTGAAATACCCCTCTCCAAGTCGCAAGTAACGGAATAAAAATAACCACAAAACTAATTGTACGAATAATTGAAGTGATTTCTGCCACTGTCCAACCATCAGCATCATTTGTATTGTTAGCGATTGTAATAGATGCAATTGTTGGAGACAGCAAATATAAAATAATAAACCCTAAAACACCTGTAATACTCATTACAATAAAACTTGATTTATATAATTTTTGACTTACACGATATGCACCAATCGTATTATATTTGGCAACATATTTCGATGCAGCAAGAGGAACCCCTGCAGTAGCTACTGCAATCGCAATATTATAAGGACCGTAAGCATAGTTAAAAGGTGCTAAATTATCAGCGCCACCTATAATTTTGTAGAAAGGAATAATGTAAATGATTCCTAAAATTTTAGTGATAAGTATGCTTACTGTTAGAAGAAAGGTCCCTCTGACTAATTCTTTATTTTCACTCATAGTTCAACCTACCTAACGTACTAATTTCAAAAATAAATTATAACACAATATGGTTATTATACACGTAAACGTATTATGTTAAAATCGTTATATCAAGAACAAGGAGAATTCATACTATGTGTTACCAAACTATTGTCATTGGCGGTGGCCCAAGTGGCTTAATGGCAGCTATTTCAGCAAGCGAACAAGGACAACGCGTATTATTATTAGAAAAGAAAAAAGGTCTCGGTCGTAAATTAAAAATATCTGGCGGCGGACGTTGTAACGTTACAAATCGCCTACCTTATAATGAAATTATTAAACATATTCCAGGAAATGGGAAATTTTTATATAGTCCTTTTTCCATTTTTGATAATGAGTCAATTATCACCTTTTTTGAATCTAAAGGCGTTCCATTAAAGGAAGAAGACCATGGTAGAATGTTCCCTGCTAGCAACAAATCTGAAGATGTGTTACAAGCGCTTGTCACTACACTAAAACAACAACGTGTTGAAATTAAAGAAGAAACAACGGTGGTTTCAACTTCAAAAAACGATCAACAATTATTCGAAGTCGTTACAGACGATCAACGTACTTACCTCGCCAAATCATTAATTATTGCAACAGGCGGCACTAGTGTTCCTCAGACGGGATCAACTGGTGATGGCTATCGATTTGCAAAAATGTTCCATCACACAATTACGGATCTTTTCCCTACTGAAGTGCCTATTAAATCTAGCGCATCATTTATTAAAGCAGAGACACTTAAAGGATTGAGCTTGAAAAACGTTGCATTATCCGTACTTAAGAAAAATGGAAAAAAACGCATTACACATCAAATGGATATGATTTTTACACATTTTGGTATTAGCGGTCCGGCTGCATTAAGATGTAGTCAATTTGTTTACTACGAACAAAAACAACAAAAACAACCTTTAATTGACATGCACCTTGATGTTTTTCCGGAAATGAATGAAGCTGAACTTAGAGAAAAAGTTAAGGCATTACTCCAATCAGCACCGGATAAAATTATAAAGAATAGTTTACATGGCTTAATCGAAGAACGATACTTGAATTTCATGTTATCACAAGCTGATATTCAACTAGATACGACCTATCATCATTTAACATCACAACAGTTGAATCAATTGGTCCATCTGTTAAAAAACTTTACTTTTAAAGTCAACGGGACACTTTCAATTGACAAAGCCTTTGTTACTGGCGGCGGTGTATCCA
Source organism: Staphylococcus agnetis (assembly GCF_002901865.1). Taxonomy (GTDB): domain Bacteria; phylum Bacillota; class Bacilli; order Staphylococcales; family Staphylococcaceae; genus Staphylococcus; species Staphylococcus agnetis. The sequence goes on along the minus strand of NZ_PPQF01000074.1, from coordinate 10,841 downwards.
TTAAAGAAATTGTACCTGCTACTATGGCGTCAAAATTGACACCCGGCCTCTTCTTTTGCGGAGAAGTATTAGACATCCATGGGTATACAGGTGGCTATAACATTACGAGTGCACTTGTAACCGGTTATGTCGCAGGGTATTATGCCGGCTATCATACGATTTAATAAAAGACGTGGTGAATCGCATTGATTCCCACGTCTTTAATATTAAATACGTTTAAATTCTAATCCTTCACTACCCCATGCTTTCATACCGCCTTCAATATTAACCGCATCGATATGATGATCGAGCAAATATTCTGCTACCTTCGCACTACGCACACCACCAGCACAAACAATATAATACGTTTCTTCATTATTAAAATCGTTGATGTGGTTTGGAATGTCGTTCATAGGGATATGTTTCGCATTGGGAATCATTCCCATAGTTACTTCTTCGTCTTCACGCACATCAATTACGTTCACAACATCATGGCTTAATAGTAAAGATTTTAACTCGTCAGTCGTTATTTCTTTCATTTCTGAACATCCTTTCATCTATCTATTTCGCTACAATATTGACAAGTTTTTGAGGAACCGCAATCACTTTCTTAATCTCTTTACCCTCTATCGCACCTTTTATGTTTTCATTATCAAGTGCTATTTGTTCCATTTCTTCTTTTGTTGCATTTTTAGAAATTTCTAATTTAGCACGAACTTTACCGTTGACTTGGACAACAATTTCAACCATATCACCTTCAAGTAATTGCTCATCATAACTTGGCCAAGGTTGATATGTGATGGTACTTTCATGCCCTAAAATTGACCACAATTCTTCACCTAAATGAGGCGCAATTGGCGCTAACATTTTAACAAATCCTTCAATATAAGATTTATTTATTTTGTCAGCCTTATAACAATCATTGATAAATACCATTAATTGACTGATCGCTGTATTAAAATTCAACGTTTCAAAGTCTTCTGTCACTTTTTTCACAGTTTGATGATACGATTTTTGTAATTCAGGCGTCTCTTCATTCACTACTTTTGCGCTCAATTGATGTTGATCAGTTACCAGTAAACGCCAAATACGATCTAAAAATCGTCTTGAACCATCAAGCCCATTTTCGCTCCAAGCAATAGATGCGTCTAATGGACCCATAAACATTTCATATAAACGTAACGTGTCAGCGCCATGTGATGCAACGATGTCATCAGGATTTACAACATTTCCTTTTGATTTACTCATTTTTTCATTACCTTCACCAAGAATCATCCCTTGATTGAATAATTTTTGGAAAGGTTCTTTTGTAGGTACAACACCAATATCATAAAGCACTTTATGCCAAAAACGAGCATATAATAAGTGTAACACTGCATGTTCTACGCCACCGATATACAAATCAACAGGTAGCCAATGTTTTAATTTTTCAGGGTCTGCTAACATTTGGTCATTTTTAGGGTCAATATAACGTAAGTAGTACCAACAGCTACCTGCCCATTGTGGCATCGTATTCGTTTCACGTCGACCTTTCATACCTGTCTCAGGGTCGACCACATTGACAAACGATTCGATATTCGCTAAAGGAGATTCACCAGTACCAGATGGTTTAATTTCATCCGTTTTAGGAAGAAGTAATGGTAATTCGCTTTCAGGAACCGTTGTGATAGAACCATCTTCCCAATGAATTATTGGAATTGGTTCACCCCAGTATCGTTGGCGGCTGAACAACCAGTCACGTAATTTATAGTTAACTTTTTTCTCACCTAAACCTTTAGCTTCTAACAATGCGATCGCTTTTGACATTGCATCTTTATTATTTAAACCATTTAATTCATTCGAATGAACGTGGCTACCGTCGCCACTATAAACACCATTCGTTAGTTCACCTTCGATAACATATTTGACAGGTAAATCAAACGTTTGCGCAAATTCAAAATCACGTTCATCATGACCTGGAACAGCCATAACAGCACCTGTACCATAAGTCGATAATACATAATCAGCAATCCAAATTGGTATACGCTCGCCTGATAAAGGGTGAAGTGCATAAGCACCAGTAAATACACCTGTTTTTTCTTTAGCCAAATCCGTACGTTCTAAATCTGATTTTTTAGCCGCTTCTTGTTGATATCGTGTTATTGTATCAAGATGTTCTGGCGTAGTAATTTGATTTACTAATGTATGCTCAGGACTAAGTACTAAAAATGTTGCTCCGTAAATAGTGTCTGGGCGTGTTGTAAAGACGTCAATCTTGTCTTCACTTTGCTCAACTTTAAATGAGACTTTAGCTCCCTCAGAACGACCTATCCAATTACGTTGCATGTCTTTGATTGATTCTGGCCAATCTAACGTTTCTAAATCTTCTAATAGTCGATCTGCATAAGCAGTAATTTTTAAAACCCATTGTTTCATAGGACGACGAACAACCGGGTGTCCACCGCGTTCTGACACGCCATCTACAACCTCTTCATTTGATAAAACCGTGCCTAATGCTTCACACCAGTTTACTGGAATCTCATCAATATAAGCTAAACCTTTTTTATATAATTGAATGAAAATCCATTGTGTCCATTTATAGTAATCGGGGTCCGTTGTGCTAACTTCACGATCCCAGTCATAACTAAAACCTAGTTCTTGAATTTGACGTTTAAATGTTTGAATATTTCTTTTTGTAAATTCTGCAGGACTGTTACCTGTATCTAATGCGTATTGTTCAGCTGGTAAGCCAAATGCGTCCCATCCCATTGGATGCAAAACATTGTACCCTTGCATACGTTTATATCTAGAAATAATATCTGTAGCCGTATACCCTTCCGGATGACCTACATGTAAACCTGCGCCTGATGGATATGGAAACATGTCAAGTGCATAAAATTTCTTTTGACCTAAATGATCTTCAGTTTTAAATGTTTTATTTTCGAGCCAATAGTTCTGCCACTTTTTCTCAATTTCTTGATGATTAAAATTCACGACAATTCCTCCTGATTAAAAAAACACCTCAACCAATTATGTTTTTATAAAAAAGGGACGATTTTCACCGCGGTACCACCCTCGTTCACTTGTGTGCGCTTCATTACATAATGGATTGAGATGTCATTAAATTATATTTGATATACGGCAAGTTCATTCATCGTATAACGTTAGTTTTCAGCACCACTAACTCTCTGTAGAAATACCAATGAATTACTACTCCTTGATTTATTTTATTAGCGTAAAACAAATCCTTGTGTTCATCGAAGCAAGATACAATAACTTGTTGAGACGTGCTTCTCATATGATTTAATACTATCATATGAAATTTATTACGATTATGCAAGCTAATAACGATACTTAACGGTATAACATTTTCTTGTCAATACGTCTATCAAATATAGAGATAAAACCAATAGAAATCATTAACAAGCCTATCATAAATAAAAACATCACTTGCATATTAAATACATCTACGAGTATACCACCAATTAATGGTCCAAAAGCTTTGCCAACAGTAGATGCAGAGTTAACTATCCCTTGATACACGCCTTCTCTACCTTTAGGAGACAAGGTATTTGCAATTGTAGGTACTGCTGGCCACACAAACATTTCAGCAAATGTTAATATCACCATTCCGACAATAAACATTGTAAAACTTTGCGCAAAGCTAGTGACAAAAAATGAAATAATAAATACGCATACGCCCACATAAAGTTGCTTTTTAAGCTGACCTTTAAGAATATGAATAATAGGTGAGATTAAAGGTTGCCCTAACAGAATAAGCAAACCATTAATTGTCCACAATAAGCTATACTGACTCATTGAAATTCCAATTTCTTGAGTGAATGAAGCTATTGTCGTTTGCCACTGTACGTAAGCTATCCAACAGATTGCAAACATGACACATAGTAAAATTAATGCATTGAAATGTTTTTTATTTTGCACATGCGTCATACCCTCTAGCGTTTCCGCAGTTTTAACGGTCGCATGATATTCCATTTTAAAGTTAAACATGGCTACAACAAAAAATATTACGTACATCATGAGATTCGCTAAAAAGATATAATTAAAACTTAGTTCAGCTACAAATCCACTTAACGCAGCGCCTACAGCAACGCCTATATTTTGTGCTAAATATATCGCGTTAAATGTTTGACGACCACCACGCGGCCATACAGCACCAGCCATTGCATAAATTGCAGGAATAATCATGCCACCACCAAATCCTAAAATAATCAACCACAGCGCATACCATGGCCACCCATGAAAAAAGTTCAATCCAGCAGTTGCGAATAAACTTATCCACGTCCCTAGCATAATCGTTTTGTATCCACCTAAACGATCAAATAATGAACCCCCTATTAAATTACCAGCGACCATACCAAAAGCATTTACCATTAATACAATCCCCGCAGTACTTAAAGACTTCCCTAAAACTTCATTCATATAGATTGTATTTAATGGCCATAAAAAACTGGCACCTGTGATATTAATAGCCATCCCTATCACAAGCCACCATATTTCTTTCGGCATTTTCATATGTGCGACACCTCTTTATTTCTTTGTCTTTATTTTTTCACTATAACACGTCCAACGTAAAATATGTTAAAATCTTGAAATACATTGTATATAGAAAGGAAGTTTCACCAAATGGGTAAATACTTTCCCTACGCTTTTGAAAACAAAAGGTATCATACGCTAAATTATCACCTTAAGCAACACTTTGGTCAAAAAATTTTCAAGGTCGCATTAGATGGTGGTTTTGATTGCCCTAACCGAGATGGTACCGTTGCACATGGGGGATGTACATTTTGTTCAGCCGCTGGGAGTGGTGATTTTGCTGGAAATCGTGCTGATGCAATTCATGTTCAATTCCAAAAAGTCAAAGACCAGATGCATGAAAAGTGGCATGAGGGTCAATATATTGCCTATTTTCAAGCTTTTACAAATACGCATGCACCCGTACATGTTTTACGCGAAAAATTTGAAGCTGCATTAAATGAAGAAGGTGTAGTTGGGCTTTCGATTGGAACGCGTCCAGATTGTTTACCTGATGATGTTGTGGAATATTTAGCTGAACTTAACAAACGCACCTATTTGTGGGTCGAACTTGGTCTTCAAACCGTTCATCAAGAAACCTCAGACCTTATCAATCGTGCACATGACATGGCGTGTTATGAAGAAGGTGTTAAAAAGCTGAGACAGCACAATATTAATGTATGCAGTCATATTATAAATGGCTTACCTGGTGAAAATTATGACATGATGATGGAAACCGCACGCGTCGTTTCGCATATGGATGTTCAAGGTATCAAAATACATTTACTTCATTTATTAAAAGGCACACCGATGGTAAAACAATATGAAAAAGGACACTTACAATTTATGACTAAAGAAGAATATATTAACTTAGTTTGCGATCAACTAGAAATTATACCACCGTCTATGATTGTACACCGAATTACAGGTGATGGTCCTATTGATTTAATGGTAGGTCCGATGTGGAGTGTAAATAAATGGGAAGTTTTAAATGAAATTGACGCTGAATTAGAACGTAGAAATACTGTGCAAGGTCAAAAGTTTAAAGCTAAAGGGAAGGTTATTAGATGATAGTTCCACGTGTCTTACCCTTTGCAAAGTCATTAATTATGTCACATGTCCAAGAAGACAGTGTCGTCATAGATGGTACATGTGGCAATGGCTATGATACAGAGTTTCTAGCACAATGTGTTCCGGAAGGACATGTTTATGCATGCGATATACAACCTCAAGCAATTGAAAATACGCGTCAAAGAGTGTCATCATATTCAAACGTTTCCGTCATTCATACTGGTCATGAACTTATCACTGAGCATATGGAGACATCCCATCAACATAAAGTTAGCGCAGCGTTATTCAATTTAGGCTATTTACCTAAAGGAGATAAAACCATCGTTACACATGCAACAACTACTATTAAAGCATTTGAAAGCATATTCAAACAGTTGCGTCCAGAGGGCATCATTGTTTTCGCCATCTACCCAGGACATCCTGAAGGTTTTGAAGAAAGCAAGCACTTAAATGCTTACTTTGAACAATTAGATCAAACCATCGCACACGTTATTAAATATGAATTTATCAATCAACAAAATCATCCACCTTACATTATAGGTATAGAAAAACGGAAGTGAGATTAGGTCTCACTTCCGTTAATTCTTTTAAGTTAACACAAACTCATGCGAATTCTTTACTATGAGATACGTATTTTCCGTTTCCGCATACTACGGGTTATAATTCGCATCCATTTATTATGGAATGAAGTTGATTTGTCAAATTGTCTTGTCGTTTTTCAATGGCAGAACATGTGAAATCAATTAATTCTTGTTTATTTTGTGCTTTGTTCTCATTAAAGTGGATAATCACAGTGCGTTCATCATCTGAAGGGCGTTCTTTAACAATCCATTTCTTTTCTACTAAATTGTTAAACGTTCTTGTTCGTTTATAAGCTTTTACTTTAACGTATTTGTCCATGTCTTTGAGCGTCATTGAACCTTTATCCCACAATGTGAGTAGAATCAGAAATTCTTCTTTTGATAAATCAAATTGCTTATCAATTTCATCAAAGATAGCTTCAACTTGCTTTTGTAGATTATCCAAAAGAACGATATCACTTACATCATATTTTGATTTTTTTACCATGATTAAGCCTCCATTATAGATTATCCTTTATAATTGATACATTATTCATTATGATATGTGTACCCTAATCATGAAAAGCTTAATCATATGAATTCATCAAACTATGAACTTATGTCCTTATTATTTAATATTCACTAAAGCATTATTCGAATAAATATTCAATAGAATCTTGCATGTCTTTTAACACTTTACACGATTTCGCGAATTTTTCTTTTTCATCATCATTTAAAGGTGTTTCAATAATTTTCACAGCACCTTCACCATTGATTAGTGTAGGTACACCTGTATATACGCCTTCATGACCGTATTCACCTTCAAGATAACTTGAAACAGTTAAAACAACATTTTGATTGCGTAAAATCGCTTTAGAAATATGCATTAATCCCATTGCAACACCATAATATGTCGCACCTTTTGCTTTAATAATGTCATACGCAGCATCACGTGTTTGAACATAAATGTCTTCAATGAGATGACTTTTTTCTGGATCTTTTTTCAATTCATCATATAATGATACGCCTGCAATTGTTGCACTAGACCATACCGGTACTTCAGAGTCACCATGTTCACCAATAATATTAGCATGTACACTTGAAGGTGCTACATCAAATGCCTCACTTAAAAGATGTTTGAAACGTGCTGTATCTAAAATCGTACCTGAACCAATAACTTTATGTTTAGGTAAACCAGAATATTTTAAAGTTACATACGTTAAAATATCTACAGGGTTCGCTGCAATTAAGAAGATGCCATCAAAACCACTGTCCATAATAGAAGTAATAATACCTTTATATATCTTTGCATTTTTTTCAACTAAATCAAGACGCGTTTCTCCAACTTTTTGAGGTGCCCCTGCACAAATTACGATTAAATCTGCATCGCCACAATCCTCATATTTACCTGCTTTTACTTTTACTGGAGACATCGCATAAGGTGCACCATGGTTTAAATCAAGTACGTCACCACGTACTTTATCTTCATTAATATCAATGATGAGCAATTCATCTGCCACACCTTGACTTACCATAGTAAATGCGTAACTAGCACCTACTGCACCATTACCTACTAAAACAACTTTGTTACCTTTTTTTGACATACTGACACGCTCCTATCTACGAAGTCCTTTAATCAATTATGTTTTATGTGATATTTTTCACATTATTAATTTACCACGAATTCTATTTGCATGCAATATTTTACATATGATTGTCATAAGCATGTCACTTATAACGTTTCTTGATCTTCAACAACAAAACCCGCAGCATATACCCGATTATTTAAAAAACTTAATACATAACGCATCACAGCTTCACGCTCTGGTTCATTATGGATTTCATGTACCATCTCAGGCCATGCTTTGTAGTACATTTCATCACACATACATTGACGTATTACCTGTTGTGTAACGGTTACATCCGACAACGTATCATGCGTACCATACATTACACATAGAGGCATTTTGGGTAGCTGATTCAAATGGTCTAGTGTTTTTTTCATCGCCTGAACGACTTGTTTATACCAATGGTAGCTCACTTTTTTGAGCATTAGGGCATCTTTAGCTGTTTCTTCTTGAACTTCTGGATTAGTCGTTAAAGTTTCAATATTAAATCCTAACTCAAATTTAGCGCTTTTAGACACATCACCAATATGTGACGTTACCATATGTTTTCTCGTTTGATTGGTTTGATGAAATGCAAATAATGGAGAAAGTAAGACAAGCCCCTCTAAATGCAATTCAAATTTTTCTAGTACATTGACCGCTATAAGACCGCCCAATCCTACTCCAATAATAAAAGTTGGCAAATGATATTCTTCAGCAATTTGGACCCATTCTAACACACGTTCTTGGTACACATCAAAATGTTCAATTTGCCCTTTTTTTGTGCGAGAACTTTGTCCTTGTCCAGGCAAATCACCCATAATGACATGATATCCATTACGACGTAAATGCGTGATTACATAAGCGTAGCGTCCAGTATGTTCTAGCATATTATGTATTATAACGACGACACCTTTTGCTTCATTTTCTGTTTCCCATTTCCACATACGATTTGTTCCTTCCTGTTTCAGAAATCTTTATTTTCATCTTATCAATTCTTGCCAAAATGCGCCATCAAATACAAAACGTACGTTCAAGTCTATGATTGACCTTAAACGTACGTGACCATGATTCATTCAATTTTATGCCAACTTAAATTTGCGTCTTAAAAATGGAATACGCGAAATTAACACAACTAATAATACCTCATAAAATGTAGGGAAGAATTTAGCAACTATCATTAAGAAAAATTGTCCTATTAAAGTGCCTTGTCCTTGCGTCGCATTGAAGTTCCCTACTATTGCCGCATCAACAAGATTTAATGCAACAATTATAGCTATGGCCATCCATAATTTTTTTGTAATCAAGACTATCGCTAATCCAACGAGTGTTAATAATATAAGTTCAAATATGAAATATTGAAAAAACGTATCTAGCTCAGTTCCTAATGTGTAAAATACTAAATCTCTAAACATTTCAAAACTCCCTTAATTATGCTTAATACTATTTTAACATGGCTAATGCGAATTATTTTTAAAGATATCGTTAAGTTTATAAGTGTAATATTTACATGAATTTAACAAACAGAAAACTTTAACGAACCTTTACAATATTTTCGCAAGACATTAAAAGCATTGTGATATGGTTCAAGTAAGTCGAACTATAAAGGAGTTAATAAATGAAATTTTTGCTAAAATGTATGCTTAGTTTTTTCATTATTTTTAACCTCCCTATACTTTCAGCAGCCTTAGCGGAACCTATAGATGCCAACATGCAACTCACACAATCATAATACTAATAGCATCTCGAGTTTTTGTGCTACCCTTATACGCATTCCCTAACCCATTTTCTTATTGGCGATAATGGTTTGGTAAATGAAGCTAAGATGTCTTTAAAGATGTCTTTTTTCATTAAATTCTAAAAACTTTTAGCTGAAACCGTTTTCTTCCTCTATATAATCGTGATACACTATCACTAATAGCAATGCAAAGACATGGGGAGGAATAAACATGGGTTTAGTTAAGAATTTTTTTATCGCATTATCTAACAATACATTTTTAAATACGACTGCTAAAAAAGTAGGACCTTCTCTTGGGGCCAATAAAGTTGTAGCTGGAAACCAATTACCTGATATTGTTAGAACAATCAAACGGTTAAATGAAAAAAACATCGCTGGTACGGTAGACATCCTTGGAGAATTTGTTCATAACCGCCAAGAAGCGATAGATGCCAAAAATGAAATTTTAGAAGTGATGAAAGTCCTTCATGAAAATAATCTTGACGCACATATGTCGATTAAGTTAAGTCAACTAGGCATTGAATTCGATCGTGCTTTAGCCTATGACAATGTATACGAAATTGTTAATACTGCAAAGTCTTATAATAATATGCACATTAATTTCGATACTGAAAAATATGATAGCTTATTTGATGTCACTCAAACTTTAGATCGCTTAAAAAGCGAATTTACCAATGTAGGAACAGTAATACAAGCTTATTTATTTAAGGCTGATGTTCTATTAGATAAATATCCTGATTTGCGCTTACGCTTAGTGAAAGGCGCTTATAAAGAATCACCACATATTGCTTATCAAACAAAAGATGAAATCGATCAAAATTACATACGATTAATCGAAAAACGTTTATTACAAGCTAAAAACTTCACTTCTATTGCAACACATGACCATAATATTATTAATCATGTTAAAGCTTTTGCTGAAGAACACCATATTGATAAATCTAAATTTGAATTCCAAATGCTTTACGGTTTCAGAACCGAACTGGCTGAGCAAATTGCAAAAGAGGGATATCATTTTACAATTTATGTCCCATATGGCGATGACTGGTTTGGTTATTTTATGAGAAGACTTGCGGAACGTCCACAAAATTTAACCCTTGCTTTTAAAGAATTTGTTAAGCCAAAAACGCTTGCAGTTTTAGGTGGTGCAGCAGTTGTAGGAACAATATTAGGTCTTACTCGAAAAAAATCAAAATGTAACAAACAAAATGAAACAAAATCACAACATCAACGTTGTATTAAAACTTTATAAAATATAAGGATAACCTAACCTCAAATCAAAACCACCCGTGTGAACGGGTGGTTTGTTCTGCGGCTGAAAGCCTCTGTTACTGACCAGCCCTTGTAAGGGCACTGAAAAGATCAGCCAAC
>NZ_PPQF01000073.1 GCF_002901865.1 Staphylococcus agnetis | reverse complement strand
GGATTTTTTAGTATAACTTTTGTTGCCCACCCGCATAGCAGGTGGTTTATTGTTTCGCACGTTTTACGTGCTCAACTGACTGAAGTCATTAATCAAAACGGCTCTAAATTCAAATGAATTTGAGCCGTTTTTTTATTTTATTGGTGGCGGGTCATAAACTTCAATGAATCTTTTTGTTGTCATGCTTCGCGATGCGTGAAACATGTCGTCAATATGAAAATCATCAACACAATAACCATCTTCTAATACAACGAAGCGCTCAACGCACTGTGATAAAAAAGCAAGGTCATGTGAGATGATTACGAGCGTTTTGCCCGTGTCGTTATGATATTTGTTCAAATGCTTTATCATATCTTGTTCAACTAATACATCGACATTCGCAGTGATTTCATCACAAACAATTAAATCGGGTTCAACAATCATTGTGCGTATCATATTCAGGCGTTGTAATTGTCCCCCACTCACCTCATAAGGATACCGTCTCATAATATCCGACGATAATCCAAATTGCTGAATATAATGCATACATCGTTCATGAACACTGCTTTGTCGCGTTGGTGCTAAAATATGTGTTTCTTCTAAAGAATCACCAAGTGTTCGTTTCGCATTAAAGGCCAATGACGCTTGTTGAAAAATCGGCAAGCGTATTTGAAGGTCATGGTGAATAACGCCTTCCGTCGGTCTTTGTATGCCAATAAGCAGGTCTCCTAAAGACGTTTTGCCCGAGCCACTCTCACCGATAATGCCAATTTTTTCACCATCTTTAATCGTTAAATTGATGTGACGTAAACGCCATTGCGCTGTATCACCTAAAGAAACATTTTTAAGTTGAATCACCGAACTTGCCCCCTTTGAATCGCGTGACGGTATTGGAACAATTGTGAGACTAGTGGATGTTCGTGTGCACGATTAAATGTTTTATACGGTCCCGAAGCCACGATTTTACCTTGATCGATAATATACAGATCATCACACAACTGTGCGACATGCGCCAAATCATGTGTGATGATGACTAGCGTAACATCATGCTTTTCAACTAAATGTTGAAGTAATTGAATGATCCGTGCGCCACTTACTACGTCTAACGAAGCTGTGGGCTCATCTGCAATAATCATTTCAGGTTCTAACATCATGACACTTGCGATTGCTAGACGCTGTAATTGCCCACCAGACAACATAAATCGATAGCGTTTTTTTAAATTTAATTCACCTAAACCTACCCACTCCAATGCTTGTTGTATTTTACGTTGTGCGTCAATTTTTGAACTAGGTTTATGGTAGCGATAGAGTTGCTCTAATTGTTTATCTAGCGTGGTGTGATCGTTAAATGTATATAAATAATCTTGACTTACATAACCGATATGCTTACCTAACAATGATTTCAAATCTGTCATATCCGTTGTATGATATTGGAACGCCACATGCTCAATATGCATCGATGATGGTAATTGATGAAATAAGGATTTCGTAAATAATGTTTTACCTGAGCCACTTGGACCTATTAATGCGGTCACACGGTTTTGACGTACAATGAAGTCAGAGATGTCGAGATAACGTTTGGCGTTTTGTGTGACGATAAGTTGTTTAACTTTCAAATGAATCGCAGTCACTTTAATGTCGCTCCCTTTCAAAATAATCTCTTAAAGCATCACCTGTAAGTTGGAAAAGCAGTATCGTTACAGTGATACATAATGCTGGTGCCAATATCATTAGTGGTTTTGATGTCATATAATCTCTACCAGCATTTAACATTGCTCCCCATTCAGGTGTTGGCGGTTGCGCACCAAGCCCAAGAAATGACAGCGCCGAAATGTATAACATGATCTTCCCAAAATCAACAATGGCAATAACGAGCATTGATGAAAAGATGTGTGGACACATATGCTGGGTGAGAATTTTCCAATGCGGTACTTGTAATAATTGTGCCATTTGTACATACTGCGCACGATTTAAACCGGCCACGATTTGACGGGTCAATCGTGTATACATCATCCATCTTAATAACGCCATCGCGATGACTAAATTCCAAATATTAGGTGTTAAAAAACTCGCCATCGCAATCATTAAAATAAATTCTGGTATTCCTAAACCAATATCGACGATGCGCATAACTAACGTATCCACTTTACCACCCAAATAACCTGAAATCAGACCTAAAGGCACACCGATACATACACTCAACATCAGTGTGAGTAAACTAACAATTAACGTTTGACGTGCTCCAATAACGATTCTTGTAAAAAGATCTCGTCCATAATCATCTGTACCTAGTAAATGCGACACACTCATCGGTTCAAAAATATGATTAAGTTGCACGTCATATGCCGTTTTCGGATCCACTAGAAACTGCGCAATCACAATGGCGCTGACATAGCCCAATAAAATCCATACTATTTTAGGTATTGCATGTCGCATTACATCCCCTCCTTATGCATAACGTCTATATGATGTTTTGAGGTTTTAACATGCGATTGACGTCGTTTTGGATCTAATTTTGAAACGACATAGTCACCAGCGGTATTACTGAACACTACAACGACACCTAAACATAATACAATGCCTTGAATTACAGGATAGTCGTGCGCGCGAATGCTCTCCATCAAAAATTGTCCTAAACCTGGGATGCCAAAAATATTTTCAATGACCACTGTGCCACCTATGAGGCTCCCCATTGATAATGCAAGCATCGTTATGACTGGGATTAATGTGGGTTTGAGAACGACATGCACTAAAATAAACCATTCGGACACGCCTTTAAAACGCGCCATTTCAACTTCTCTACTTTGGTATAGCGACAATAGAGTTATTCTAATTAACCGCACGTAATAAGCACACATACTTACACTCAATGCCGTCACGGGTAAAATCAAATGCAATGGTGATGAAAATCCTGCAATAGGTAACCATTGTAGGCGAACCGCAAATACATATAATAGTAAAATCGCTAAGAAAAACGAGGGAACACTGACCGCTATCGACGTCCCTATACGTATCGTATAGTCCAACGTCCGTTGATGATGCCAAGCAGCAGCAATCCCAAGTGGTAGAGATATACATAACACGACAAAAATTGTAAGTAGCGCTAATAGTATTGTCGGTGGTGCATATTGTAAAATCGCTGACATGACATCTGCACCCGTTTGGTAACTGCGTCCAAAATCAAATCGCACAATATGACCTAACCATGAGCGGTACTGGAGTAGAAACGGTTGATTTAAGCCGTGTGCGCGTTGCATATGATCTAATTGTGTTTGAGATACATGAACGTCATTTGCATATAATTGTTGACTAATAGGATCACCAGGCGTGATTTTCATTAGAATAAATGTGATTGTAGATAGCACCCATAAAATCAGAACCATATGTATGAGGCGATGGCGTAACAATTTATTTATCATGATCGATGGCCACCTTTTCATCAATAAGTACAATGTCGTTCGGCGTTGTTTTCAAATGATGTACATGCGCACTTAAAGCATGAATCGTATCATTGTATGAAATATAGCTATTTGGCACTGCAAGTTTTGATTTTTGAATAATTTCATTCGATAATTGATTTCTTTCTCGATGGTGTACCGTATGGTTCAATTGATGTATTAATGTCGCAATTTCACCATTATGATAACCGCCTTTATTAATGCCCCCTTGTTTTAAATAGGCTTGATTAAAGAAGTAACCGGTATCTCCCCGAGGATATGTCGCTATACTATAAAGCGAGGCATCCCATTGTTGTTTATGACTGAGAAAACTTTCAATATCATCTACTTGGCGTAAATGAATATGAATATGTGCTTTTCGAGCATCAGATTGTAGTACTTGTGCAATTTTTGAAAGTTCAGGTCGCCCATCATAAGTCATCAGGTTAATGTCAAGCGGATGTGCATTGCTATAACCGGCGCGTGCCATTATGTGACGTGCAGCTTCAATATTTTGTTTTGGGCTTTCTTTATGTGAAATAAAATCCAAATGTGAATTAAACGGACCGTTAGCCGGCGTGGCATAACCATGTGATATTGCCTTAACAATGCCGTCTCGATTTATCACCTTATCTATGGCCTGTCGTACAGAGTATGTCATTTTAGCACTCTCATGGTTATAGAGCACCATTTGAGTCCGATAGCCACTCACATGTTGCACGCGTATAGCTTTATTTGTTTTTAAACGATCGACATTCGTCGCAGGCACATCTGTAATGACATCCGTTGCCCCTGCTTCTAAATGATTCACCCTTGTGAGTCCATCTTCTTGATAAGTCACGCGAATACCTTTAAGTTTTGGCTTACCGTTCCAATAATGGCGATTCGGCTTTAGCGTCATCCCTTTTGATGGAGTATATGAAGTAATCTCATAAGGCCCTGTCCCAATCGGGTGTTGCGCAACATTCTCAGTTGCCTCCGTGTCATAAATTGCAGAAAATGGACTTGCCAATTCAGAAATTAATTGTGGATAAGGTTCTGACGTTGTAATCGTTAATGACTGCCCGTCCGAGGAAATATGTTTCACAGGCAATGTTGATTTTAATAAGTCTCCTTTGGCTAGTGCTTGTTCTAAACTATGCTTAACTTTTTCTCCAGTTAAACGTACGCCATTTTGGAAATATATGTGAGATTTTAAAGTGAGTTTAAGCGTATGTGGTGTCACTTGTTGATAATGTTTGACTAAATGAGGTTGAATGGTGCCATTATCTGTGACTTTAAAAAGCGTTTCAGTCGCCCCCATTTTGACCGATGCATCGGATTCATAAGGTGCGATATGGGTTGTTTTAAGTGGAAGTTCTACATCTAAAATATCGTCTTCCGCTTTTGACTGCATGCCACATCCTGCTACTAAAACAGGACATAAACACGCAACCAAAAACTTCTGTTTACCAATCATATGTCGTGCCTTCTTTCGTTTAGCTAGGTTAAAGTTAAAAATAAGATTTAAAACACAACAAATATTATATCACAATAATATTTATGTGTTTAAATCATTACTAAACTAATTACAAAAGAGACATATCATCTTTACAATCACTTCTCAATGCTATCTAAAAATAACTTTGCTTGGCGATTAATTGTTTTAAAATCAATCCCTTGTTGTTGTGCCGCAAATACACATCCGCAATAACATTGACGGAAAATATCATACTCTTGACACATTGTTATCGAACGTTCATAACCTTTGTTTTTCTTGAAATCGCTCGGTAAATAAAACACATCATACAATTTTTGAACTTCAAGTCCAATGCCATTAATTAATTGGGCATTCTTTTTAGGTGACAACGTAATTGCACTACCAAAATAGTCGTAGTCATAGTCTACCGCTGCTTGCGCCACCATATCTAAACGCATCTCAAAACAAGCGGAACATCGTGTGCCACCCTCTGGTGCATCCGTGACACCTTTGTCTTTTGCCATTTTCATAAATTCATGTGGTTTATAAGGGGCTTCGATATATTTCACATTTGCGCCTGTACGCTCATTAAAATCGTGTACGAATTGCTCTTGCACTTTCGCACGACGTAAATATTCATTTTTAGGATGAATATTCGGATTCGCAAAATATATCGCTATATCTGCATATTGTGTTAAAAATTCTAACGTATACGTACTACAAGGTGCACAACAACTATGTAGTAAAATTTTAGGTCTTACTCCTTCACGTTCCCAATTTTGAATCATTTTTCGTAATACTTTATCATAATTTATTTTTTGATTTTTCATTTTGTCTAAAATTTCATTTGCTTCTATCATCGCTGACTCCCTTTCTTTATCTATGCCGTATTACTTATTAGTTTAACATTATTCATGAAGAATGAAATGTAAATCTTTCTAAAGGAATGGTGATATAGAGTAGAGACCATACTTATTCTGGAATGCATTAAAAGGTATCTCTGTTACGAATCATTTTTATCGTTACACGCAAATGACTACATTTTTTTGAATCACTATCCTTAATTTGTGCTATAATATAGTTCGGCTCGTAAATGAGGTGAATTATTTGAGCTTTTATGATTACATGCAAGATTTCTTAGAAGATGATACGCCCTTAGGTGATTTGGCACGGCATATACATGCACACGCTGAGTTCCCTGAAGGACTTCATACGTCTGATGAGATTTTAGCGTGCTTTCGAGAAGCTCAGCGGTATGATCAATTGAATTATGCCGATCTCAAGCGAGCAATTGCATTATATATGCAGTTCGGATCCTTAAAATAGGATCGTATCATTCATTCTAATGAATGACCAACGGGAGTCTCATTATGAGGCTCCTTTTTATATAAACTGAGGTTGAACTTCTTCTGAAATTTAAAACATTGCTATAAATATGGATTTATCATTTTAAAATCGCATGACATTCTAATAAGAGATTAACCTCTTACGAATTGGGGTATTATTCGCTATACTATAATTAATGAAAAGGCTGATTGAAGGAGGCTACCACGATCATGAAAAAAATTGTATCTGCCATCGTCATTTTGTTGCTTATTGTCGCTTTAGTCGCAGTTTCGATAAAAGCATTTACACATGAATCACGTACAGATGACAGTGCACAAAAGCAAGAACAACAAAAGAAACATGATAAAAAGGAACCATCAACTGAAGATAAATCTACTGAAGAAGCAACATCAGAACAATACTTTGAGCAACCGACGCAAGAATATCACACGACGCAACAACCAACCTACCAACCCCCTGTACAACCGACACCAGAACCACGAAAGCCAAAAGAACCATCAACTGAACAAAAACCTAAGAAAGCACCTACTCAAGAAAAACCATCAACCTCAGAACCGTCACAACAACCTGCATCATCTGAACAACCAAAACCACAACCACCTCAAACAACACAGCCTGCACCAAAACCAAATAATAACACACCAAATGCCAACCACAAACAACCTTAAACAAAAAGCAGTAGCGATTTTAGGCGCTACTGCTTTTTTCAATCTTTTAAATTATCTTAGTGTCAATTGATATTTTATAAGGAAGATTTAAACAATTTAGATTGCCCTCGTTTTTCGATGCGTCTTAAGTATGGGCGACGTACCCATGGATATATGATAAAAGCCACCATAAAAATAATTAATCCGTATAAACCAAGCCAAGCTGTTTCAGTTATTAATACATCATACACTACCCCGCCGACCGCTTCTCTTAAAATTTTAAAACTATGATAAAACGGTAAATACGGTTGAATGTGTTGTACGAATAATGGTGACACGTTGATAGGAAACAATCCATCCGTGCCCACAAATTGAAATGCGAGGAGCAATACCGTCATCATTTTACCAACCTTGCCAAACAAGGTCACGATGGAATAAATCATTAACATATACATCAATCCAATGTACATCGTCATCCCAATAAATAATAAATGACTTTGCATTGAGATATTCAAAATACCTATCAACGCAACTAAAATGGCTACAAATTGCATACAAGTAATGAAGGTATATATACCTAGTCTCCCAAGAAAATGGTGTCTTGACGTTAATGTTTCCGATGTCATGTCGTAAGCATGGCGTGTTGGAATGATTAAAATTGTGAGCACTATGCCAAGCCATAATCCTAAAGACGTCACAAAAGGCGTGATACCACTTTGAAAGTTTTCCACTGAGAATTGACTTTGACGGTCAATATGAATAGGATTGGATGCGACACCCGCTTGCTTTTTCAAATCCGTGCGCATCAATTTAACAATATGTTCAAGCGTATTATCTTTATCTAACGTTTCAAACGTTTTGTTAGCCTCAGCGACCTCATTTTCAACAGAAGGCAAATCTCTTTCCAGTGATTGTGCCAGTTGATGTAACGCCTCTCGCGCACCTGGTTCATTATTTTCTAATCCTGCTCTCACCGTATCATATTGATTGAATAATGGCGGTAACGCTTCATTCAACTGTCCCGTTATAACGGATATATCGTTATCCTGACCACTCAGTACAGGTCCATACGTTGCAAGATTTTGTTGATGCACTTGATTTAAATTTTGTGTTGCTGCCATCGCTTCATTTTTATATTGATCAGCCTGTTGCAATGTCGCTGTATGTTGCTCTAAGCTGTTCAATTGTTGATCTAATGTTATCATCGATTGTTTGAACTGTTCAATTTTAGGCAATGTCTCATTTGCAATAGCAATACTATCTCGAATTTTTTGATACGACGGTAATTGATCTTCAAGGTGAATCCCCTGTTGATTAGCTTCATCTAACAATACTTTCATCACGGAACGATTAAAAGAGGCATCCGCTTGTTTAATAGCTTCACCCATTGCCGCATCAGTGAGTCTAGGTGTAATCGCATTAACTTTTTCATTGACGTGATAGGTTACCGTAGTTTGTTTCGGTTTTTGACGTATAATGCCCGTAACATCCTTTGAAAAGGTTTGAGGTATGTATAAAACAGCAACATAATCGCCTTGTTTTAGTGCTTTATCCGCAGTTTGACGGTCTACAAACTGCCAATCCCACTTGTGTTGTGTTTTCAATTGTTGTTCTACTTCTTTACTAATATTAACTTTGCGCTTTTGAATTTGTGTGCCTTGGTCTTCATTGACCACCCCTATTTTCATATGTTGGGTCTGTTGAAATGGGTCTTTATTGGCACTCAAGTCATACCATACGAATAAAGCTGGTAACAACGTTAATATCATCACAACGAGCCAAGCGAAAGGACTTTTTATAAGTTGTTTCACATCCATCTCAAACACATCGATGGGTTTTTTCATAATTTCACCTCAAAATGAAAAAGTCTTTATTAATCTATTATAATCATGTAAAATTTAAAATGTATATATTTGAAATTTCTAAACTTTAAAAATTCATTAATTTTTTGTAAAAAGTCTTTATGCCCCACCGTTTTACGTGTAAATTTTTATTAGTCGGCAAAGCCAAACGTATTATGATCAAGGAAGGAGCACTTAAGTGAAAAGACATTATGTAGTTCGAACACTCATCGCGACGACGCTTGTCGCGCCCTCTTTCACACCTGTCGCTCATGCGACTTCAGACAATCATACTACTGAAGATGCACGCAATACGCCATCCGAAACGCGTACTCACAATCATACAACTTCAACTGAAGGAATGGATGCATTTTTCAAAAAATATGGTGACAATGAACAAAATTCGTCTCATAAAGAGGCGCCTCAAACTGATCACCAAAAAGAGAACCCACAACTCCCTTCAAAAGATGATTTAACATCATCACGTGACCACGCACCACAACAAGCGTCTGATAAAGCGACAAAACCAACACGTCAAACAACACTATTTCAAACACAACCTGAAGGCAACAAAACGCAACTGCGTGTCATAGAAGACCCGGAAACACGTGCATTCATTAACAAAATCGCACCACATGCACATCACATCGCTAAAAATGAAGGCATTTATGCATCAGTGATGATTGCGCAAGCTGTGCTCGAATCCGATTCTGGACGCAGTGATTTATCTAAAGCGCCCAATCATAATTTATTCGGAATGAAAGGGCAATATCAAGGCGCATCTGTACCGTTTCAAACACTAGAATCAGATGGCAAACACATGTATCAAATTACTGCAGATTTCCGAAAATATCCGAGCGATAAAGAATCGTTAAATGATTATGCTTCATTAATTAAAAAAGGTATTGATGGTAATCCTACAATATATAAAAATGTATGGAAAAGTCAAAGCAATAACTACAAAAAAGCCGCACAAGGATTAGTTGGCACTTATGCAACAGATCCAGACTATGATCAAAAATTAATTCATTTAATTGAAACGTACGACCTTGAACGCTATGACAATCCAGAATTAGCAAGCCCACTTTCGGAAGGTACTGTACAAAAACCTGCTACTCTGCGAAATGTAAATTTCCAACCTTTTAAAGTTGCAGGAGGTAAAGCAAACTACCCGCAAGGACAATGTACATGGTACGTTTATCACCGAATGGCGCAATATAATGCGCATATCGCAAGTGATATGGGTAATGCCAGTGATTGGAGCTATAACGCTTTAACTAAAGGTTACAAAGTGACTGACACGCCTCAACCACATAATGCTGTGGTATTCCAACCAAATCAATTTGGTGCAGATCGCTATTATGGTCATGTCGCTTTTGTTGAAAAAGTGAATGACGATGGATCAATTGTTATTTCTGAAACAAATGTCAAAGGTTTAGGCGTGATTTCCTACCGCACACTTGATGCGCATACTGTTAAACAACTCGATTTCATTACAGGCCAATCTCAATAAACGCTATTATTCTAACGCTATAGGATTAAAATAAGGAGCCCGGTTCATCGTACCAGGCCCCTTATTTTTATGTGTGTGAGGTCATTCATTTTATTACGTTATTTCGGAAAGGTAGTCGTAACCACCATTTTATTGGCTATAAGTGAATACATCGTATCTTTATGATACTGTTGATATAGCGTAGACATATCTTGTACTTTCGCACCTTTTAAGAAATCTTTATACGAAGATGCATTTTGTGTACCACCAATCACAACTTGCGAATTACTTACGCCTACAATTGTAGCAAAGTTCCCTTTTGCAGGTAACACTTGATAAAAGACCATATCTTTCGGTGCACCTGGCATCAATTCAATGTTGTTTACCTTTTTAGGTTGTTTCACCAACGTGATTTTGTTTAATGGATACACATGCTTTTCACCACTCATCCATGTCACCGTAAATTTACCTTTTTGAATGTCATTTCGAGTAAAGGTATATTGATCATAGCCTTGAATATAATATGCTAAAGCAACTTTTTGTTGTTGACTCAGTTGCACATTTGCCTCTGCCGTTGTCACTTGGGACGGTGTTTCTGAAGATGGTGTTGTTGTTGCATCTATGGAAGGTGCCATTAATCCTAAAGTCATCGTGCTAGCAATAACAAGTGGTACCGTACATTTGTAATAGTTTCTCATCATTTTCGCACTCCTTATTCAACCTCACACGTTATATTTATATATACCCTATTTAAACAATTTAAAAATAATATATAGATTGATAATTTTAACAAATAACTTTATCTGCATCATACTGTATCGAAGGGCTAGCTTGCTGCTTCAAATGTCTGACCATATATTTTATTGATAAACACCACTATCAACACTGCCATTGCAATTGCACAACCTGCAAACGTAAGTAAAAATGACAACGGCAATAAATACCCAAATAATACATATGATAATGGAACGAGTGCACTAGAGAGACTTTGATTGACTGAAAATACACGCGACTTAAATGCTTCATCTACCGTATTTTGTAAAAGAATTTGATACGGAATATTTCCGAGTGTAACTGAAAAACCTAATAATAACTGCCCTATAATGACAACGCTATAAACTATCATTGATGATGCGCCTAAAACGTTAATTATGATATACAGTAGCAGTATCAATTGTTGTAATAGAAGTGCGTACAAAAAACTACGTCTCAAATGCTTTTTGAGGGGAACAACTGAAAATAAAAGTGCACTCAGTATTAATGCGACCCCTAGTGTACCTTCAGCTACACCTAAATGCTTGGCACTCAGTGAGAGTTTTTGAACAATCAATATCGGTACACCTACGATAAGAACATTCATAATAAAATTCAGAAAAACGGCAATGATTAACAAATATTTCACTTCTGTCATTTGATGTAGATACTGTACCCCTGCTTTAAAATCTCCCCAAAACGTTTGTCTTTCAGTTTGCGTTTGTCCATGTTTAAACGTTAAAAAGAAAATAAATATAAGCGCTACACTTTCAGTTACAATATTCATGAATGCAACTTGTTGTATATTTAAAAATGAAATTAAAATACCACCAATGATGGGTGAAGCGAGTATTGAAGCGGATTGAATCAATTGCCTTAAGGAGATGACACGTTCTAAATAATCGCCTGTAATCCATTTTAAATTAGAGGTAACAATCGTTTTAACGATAACATCTACGACAACAAGTACCATCATTAAAAGAAAGATAACTTGATAATGCCCCTTATAAAATAATGTAAAACTTGTTAAAGCGAGAATACTGCCAATTTGACCGATAAATAAGATGGTTTTATTGCGATGTCGTCCAATGACATTCCCAATCAATGGCATCGCAATCGTATTAACAATTGCCAATAATGCGAGATACATTCCAAATATCGAACCCGATCCCGTTTGTTGTAATATGTAAAAACTGCATGTAAATGTGAAAATACCTGACCCCAATGTTGACAACGTATCAAAACATAATATATAGAGTGATTTTTTCATGTTGTCCCCCTTTATTTTATATTTTATACAAAGTCAGAATATTTTGAAAGTATTATTGGGAATGATATTAAAAAATGGCAGACGATTTATTTTTTTGGCGTTTATTAACATAATAAAAAACCTCCAACATTCATTTTAAA
>NZ_PPQF01000072.1 GCF_002901865.1 Staphylococcus agnetis | reverse complement strand
AGCAGGGATTTTTTAGTATAACTTTTGTTGCCCACCCGCATAGCAGGTGGTTTATTGTTTCGCACGTTTTACGTGCTCAACTGACTGAAGTCATTAATAAAAACACGCTCGACCAATGATAGGTCAAGCGTGTTATTTTTATTCGATTGCCCCAGCTTTAGGATCTGATTCACCATGAACATAGTAATCAACATATTCAGGCTCTAAAGGTTTTACCCCTTTAATAATATCTGCAGCTTTTTCAGCTAACATTAAAACTGGCGCATGGATATTACCATTTGTTGTTGTAGGCATGACAGACGCATCAACCACGCGTAAGTTTTCCATACCATGAACTTTCATTGTTAGTGGGTCAACGACAGCCATTGGGTCTGAGGCTGGTCCCATTTTCGCACTACAAGATGGGTGTAATGCTGTTTCAGCATCACGACGTACCCAATCTAAAATTTCTTCATCTGTTTGAACTGAAGGTCCTGGTGAAATTTCGCCACCATTGTATTTGTCCATCGATGGTTGTTTTAAAATGTTTCGTGCAACGCGAATCGCTTCAACCCATTCTTGTCTATCTTCTGGCGTAGATAAATAGTTAAAGACAAATTCTGGTTTTTCATATGGGTTTGTTGATTTAATTTTTAAATATCCACGTGAATTTGAATACATAGGTCCCACATGAACTTGATAACCATGTGCAGTTGGTGCTTTTTGGCCATCATATCGTACTGCTAACGGTAAGAAGTGGAACATTAAATTTGGATATTTCACATTGTCATTTGAGCGTACGAATCCGCCACCTTCAAAGTGGTTACTTGCCGCAGCACCCGTACGACGTGTTAACCATTCAATACCGATAAATGGCATTTTTAATTTATTTAAGCTTGGTTGCATTGATACCGGTTCTTTACATTTATGTTGTACGTACACTTCTAAATGATCCTCGAAGTTTTCACCCACACCTGGCAAGTGGATACGTGGTTCAACGCCCACAGAACGTAAGTGTTCAGAATCACCAATACCAGACAACTGTAATAATTGTGGTGTATTAATCGCACCACCAGATAAGATGACTTCTTGCGCTAATGCTTTATGCAATTTGCCATTTCGTTTGAATGTCACACCCGTTACGCGATTGCCATCAAAATGAAGTTTTTCTACAAATGCACGTGTTTTAACAGTCAAGTTCGGACGTTTCATAGCGGGACGTAAGTATGCGCGTGAAGCAGATACACGACGCCCATTATGAATTTGACTATCAAATGGACCGAAACCTTCTTGGCGATATCCGTTCACGTCTTTTGTTTTATGATAACCAGCATCTACTGCCGCATTAAAGAATGATTCAAACAATGGGTTGTCTGCTGGGCCTCGACGTAATTTTATTGGACCATTTAAGCCACGGATTGGATCATCTTTGTCTGCACCAAATGCAGTTTCTAAACGTTTAAAGTATGGTAAACAATGCGCATAATCCCATGTATCCATGCCTTCAGGTTTACCCCATTTTTCATAATCTAATGGATTTCCACGTTGATAAATCATACCATTGATAGAACTTGAACCACCGAGTACTTTACCACGTGTATGGAACACTTTACGACCACCCATGTGTGGTTCTTCGGCCGTTTCATATTTCCAGTCATATAAACGATTACCTGATGGATACATTAATGCAGCTGGCATTTGAATGAGTAAATCCCAAGGGTAATCACTACGCCCTGCTTCTAATACAAGTACCTTTTTATCTTTATCTTCACTTAAACGTGCACCTAAAACGGAACCTGCACTTCCGCCTCCGATAATAATGTAATCATACATTTTGTCGTACGCTTTACTCATGAGTGAATTGCCTCCTTCAAATTATGCGTTGTTTTTACCAAACCATCCGATTGGTTCTGGGTTTGTATTCATTAAAATGTGTTTTGTTTCTAAATATTCATCTAAACCTTCGTGACCAAGTTCACGGCCAATACCTGATTGCTTATAGCCACCCCATGGTGCTTGCGCAAAGTATGGATGGAAGTCATTGATCCAAACCGTACCCATACGCATTTTCTTCGCAACGCGGTTGGCTTTACCGATATCTTTTGTGAAGACGCCCCCTGCTAAACCATAGATAGAATCATTTGCGAGATGAATGGCTTCTTCTTCAGTGTCAAAACCTTCAATTGTGACAACCGGTCCAAATACTTCTTCTTGAACGATACGCATAGATGTATCACAATCTGTAATCACTGTTGGTTCAAAGAAGAAACCGTTCTTCAAGTCGTCACGCTCTGGACGTTTTCCACCAATCGCGATCGTCGCACCTTCTTCTTTAGCAATCGCCATATAGCTTTCAACTTTGTCGCGGTGTGCCGCTGAAATTAATGGTCCAAGTTCTGTTGATTCATCAAAACCGTTACCCATTTTAATGTTTTTAATACGTTCGATGAGTGCTTTTTCAAAATCTGCTTTAATGTCGTTATGCACGATAATACGTGAACCTGCTGAACAAACTTGACCAGCATGGAATAACCCACCATTTAAGGCTTGGTCTACCGCTAAATCAAAATCAGCATCGTCAAAAATGACATTTGGATTTTTTCCCCCGAGTTCAAGCGCTATGTTCGTAACGTGATCTGCTGCTTGTTTCATGATGCGTTTACCTGTTTGAATCCCACCGGTAAATGAAACAAGATCGATATCTTTATGCGTTGACATGATGTCTCCAATTTCTGAACCTGCACCAAGTACTAGGTTTACGACACCTTTAGGGAAGCCGACTTCTTCCATTAATTCAAATACACGAATTGTCGTTAATGGCGTGATTTCACTTGGCTTCATGACAATGGAGCATCCTGTCGCAAGTGCGGGTGCAATCTTCCATGACGCTTGTAGTAATGGATAGTTCCAAGGTGTGATTTGCGTCACAACGCCCACAGGTTCTTTAACGATTTTACTGTCCGTATTAGGAATTGGAGAGTTAATGATCTCGCCACCCACTTTATCCGCTAAACCAGCAAAATACATAAAGACGTTATGAATGTCATCCATATCAGCACGAGATTCTTCTAGCGTTTTACCTGTATCTAACGTTTCAAGTTGTGCAAGTTCCTCACGATGTGCTTTAATTTTGTCTGCAATTGCACGCACTTTTTGACCTTTCACATCTCCTGTTTCATCCGCATAAACCCCTTCATCGAATGAACGGCGTGCTGCTAAAATAGCGCGTTCAACATCTTCAGTTGTACCTTCAGCCACTTCTAAAATGACTTCTTGATTATAAGGATTGATGATTTCACGTGTTGCTTTGTTACTGCTTTCAACCCACTCGCCATCAATATATTGACGACGTGATAACTGTTTCACAAATTCCATCAAACGACCCTCCGTTAAGTTTGTTAAGTTTTTATTTAACGAATTTCACAAAGTAAACTTTAACATTACCAACATGCCTTGTCAATGTTCATACTTTTTACTTACCCCATAGGTTTTAAGCTTAAATGAATTTAAATCATGCGATGGCTATAGTTTTCATGTGACGCTCTTTTAATCTCAGTTTGTTAAAAAAGTAATAAATATTTCTAATTTCTTTAATTTTATGGGTATAATGCACTTAAATCGTGATAAAATATAACGTGCAAATTGGAGGTGTGCTGTCATGAAAAAAACAAAATCTTATGAAACACAACTTGAAACAGCGAAAGACATAGTAATTAATTCTATTGCAGAAACGATGGATTTATATGGCATTAACCGTAGTGTTGGTAATTTATATGGCATCATGCTTTTTAAAGACAGCATGACTTTGGATGAAATGCGTCAAGAACTCCAAATGAGTAAGCCAAGTATGAGTGCAGGTGTCAAAAAACTACAAGAGTTAGATGTCGTGAAACAACGATTTACACGAGGTAGTCGCAAACAACATTTTGAAGCAGAAAAAGACTTTTTCGACTTTTTCAGTAATTTCTTCACAAAAAAATGGCAACGTGAGTATACGGTAAACTTTGCAGCAGTTAAAGAAGCAGAAGCCATTATTGACCACATCTTAGCAGCGGATGATGTTGATGAAGCTACACGAGAAGAAGCAGAAGAGATTAAAACACACATGGCCCATTCTCGTGTCTATTACCACTGGTTAGAAAATATCAGTAATGCAATTAAAACAGGTGAAATTTTCGAACATTATCCAATTCCAGACCCTCAAGAAACGGAAAAATAAATAATCTGAAGAACTTTACATTTTAAACTGTCTACGAAGCATAGCGCTTTGTAGGCAGTTTTTTGTGCTAATTATTGAGATACGAATAACGTCATTGTCGTTGGTAAAAAATATGGAATAACGCATCTCCACATTTTTTGTGTATGAAAATACGCGACATTAATTCAACACCATACAAAAAGACAAACCTATTTTTATCTAAGTTAGGTTTGTCTCATTTGATGAAGGGATCCGCCCTTCCACTTATTTATAAATTATCGTCGTCTTCATCATCTTTCTTTTCAGAGACTTGGACAATACGTAACGAACGGCGCTCAATCTTTTTAAACCGTTCTGCGCGTGTTTGTAATGCGATACGATCATTAGAAAGAATCATAATAAACGAAACCATGATAATGACGAAAATCGCAATTAACGGCACACCGGCGACAATTGAGGCTGTTTGTAGAATTTCAAGTGCTTTTTCCCCACCTACTAACATTAGTGAGAACGGTAGTAAACAGAGCGCAAATGCCCAGAATAAACGATTCCATTTGAATGGCTCCCCATCAACTTTCATTTGTGTCGCTGCTGCGACAATGTAGGATGCTGAGTCAAATGTTGTCACTAAAAATAAGAACGCAGACATAATAAACAAGACGACAACAACTGTTGAAAATGGTAATTGGCTAATGACTTCAATAATTGTTGCTTCTGTACCATGCGCATTTAAATATTTAACTACATCAAATTTTCCTGAAATTTGAAGATATGCAGCATAATTTCCGAAAATACCAAAGAACAAAATACATCCAAATGTACCGTATGCAATTGTTCCTAAAATCACTTCTTTCAAGGTACGCCCTTTAGAAATACGAGCGATAAATAAACCAATAAATGGTGCATAGACAATCCACCATGCCCAATAGAATATTGTCCATGTTTGTGGGAAATTCGTCTCTTTTCTACCGCCAATCCCCCCAAACGGTTCAAGCCACGTTGCCATTTGGAAGAAATTTTTCATCATATTTCCAAAGCCCGTTACCGTTGTTTCCATAATAAAAATGGTAGGTCCAACTATGAAAACAAACGCGAGTAACACAAAGGATAACCAGACGTTTAAGTCACTTAATAACTGTATTCCTTTTTTCAAACCTTGATATGAACTATAGGCAAATACCGCTGTAATACATAATAAAACGATACTTTTAACAACCATACTGTGCCCATCAAGACCAAAAAGTTTTTCTAAACCTGCTGTAATCATTGGTACACCTAAAGCGAATGACGTGGCTGTACCACCCATTAATCCAAAAATAAATAAAATATCAACAAGTTTACCTAAAAATTTGTCCGTTTGACCTTTCAAAATAGGTCGACATGCTTGGCTAATTTTAAATATAGGTTGCTTTTTAACAAATACAAGATATCCAATAGGTAAAGCTGGCAACACGTAAATCGACCATGCGATAGGTCCCCAATGGAACATACCGTACATTGTCGCATACCCAAGAGCCTCTTCACTCATTGGCTTTGCGCCAAATGGTGGTCCTTGGAAATAATAGGCCCACTCAATCACGCCCCAATATAAAATATCCGAGCCAATACCAGCACAAAAGAGCATAGATGCCCATGCAAAATCACTAAATTCTGGTTTATCACTTGCACGGCCAAGTGTAACTGAGCCGTATTTACCAAAAGCGATATATAAAACAAACCCAAATATAGTTAAGCCGAGGACTAGATATAGTGCCCCAAGTTTAGACGTTACAAAATCATTCATTGCCATGACGACAGATCGACTTTGGTCAGGAAAGACCATCATAGGAATGACAGTAAGTAAAAGTGCTAATGCTGTCCCTATAAAAACGACCCAATCTATCATTTTCCGATTTCGAAGCAATAGAAGCTCCCCCTTTATGTATTGAATCAATTACATTGCTTTTCTTGCTGAAAATCTACAGATGTGTTTCGTCTTAATACATGCCTTAGGGTATCTAATAATTCATTTTAATGCAAATTACATACAATTACTTTGTGACAACTTAATGAATATATATAACATCCTCATTAGAAGAATATTGTCAAAACGCCTTAATTAACTACATAAAGAACGTTAATAATTTACTTAACAAATTAAAATTTGGATTTTTATGCACTATAAATGAATATTTATTTGTAAATAATGTGTTTTCTAAGTTGATTTTAGAATTTTTAAGGTTTTCATTTTTGTGTTTTATAGACTTACTATGTTACTGCATTTTAAAAATGACATTTTAAGTGAAAATCAGAAGCATACTTTTAACAAAAATACACTTTACAC
>NZ_PPQF01000071.1 GCF_002901865.1 Staphylococcus agnetis | reverse complement strand
ATATACAATTAATGACGTTAAAGCTTCACTTATGAAATAGGTCATAACTAGGTTAATACATGATTGTATGGTAAAATCGATGTATAAATATTCGTTACGAGGTGTCCATTATGCCTAAAAAATCTGTTAGACATATTAAAATCAGAGAAATTATTTCAAATGAACAAATCGAAACACAAGATGAGTTAGTAAAACGTTTAAATGATTATGAGATGAATGTGACTCAAGCAACTGTATCTCGAGATATTAAAGAATTGCAATTGATTAAAGTACCTGCACCTACAGGTCAATATGTATATAGCCTTCCTAATGACAGAAGATATCATCCGCTCGAAAAATTGGGACGCTATCTTATGGATTCATTTGTAAAAATTGATGGTACTGACAATTTGTTAGTACTTAAAACGCTACCAGGCAATGCACAATCTATAGGCGCTATTTTAGATCAAATCGATTGGGAAGAAGTATTAGGTACGATATGTGGTGATGATACTTGTCTCATTATTTGCCGTACGCATGCAGATGCTGAAGAAATTAAATCACGTATTTTTAATATGTTATAAGGAAGAGATGATATGTTACAAAGTCTTTCAATTAAACAATTCGCTATTATCGATGCGCTCGAAATTCAATTTGGTGATGGTTTAACGGTTTTAAGTGGAGAAACAGGCGCGGGAAAATCAATCATTATTGATGCGATTGGACAATTAATTGGTATGCGTGCGTCTTCAGATTTTGTACGTCATGGTGAGAAAAAAGCTATTATCGAAGGTATCTTTGACGTTGACAACGCGAAAGAGGCACATCATGTCCTAGAAGAGATTGGTATTGATTTATCCGAGGACTTTTTAATTGTTAAGCGTGAAATATTTAATTCTGGCAAGAGTATGTGCCGAATTAATAATACGACCGTAACGCTACAAGATTTAAGAAAAGTCATGCAGCAATTATTAGACATTCATGGCCAACATGAAACACAGTCACTTTTAAAACAAAAATATCATATTGAACTTTTAGACCGCTATGCTGAAGGCTCTTATGACGATGCTTTACGTCAATATGAAACAACCTACACGCATCATAAGGAGAAAACAAAAGAGCTTGAAGCTTTGGAAACAGCAGATCAGGCTTTATTACAACGTTTGGATCTCATGAAATTCCAATACGAAGAACTTAAGGACGCCAATTTACAAGAAGATGAGATGGAACAACTCGAAGCAGATATTAAGCGCATTCAAAACTCTGAAAACTTAAATCACGCTCTAAATGCTGCATACACAACGTTAACGGATGAATATGCTATTACGGATCGTTTGTATGAACTGAGTACGCAACTCCAAACAATCGATCAAATTTTACCTAATACGTATCTTAAATTGAAAGAAGATGTCGATCAATTTTATTACACGTTAGAAGACGCTAAACACCAACTATATGATGAAATTAATCAAACAGACTTTGATGAGCATTATTTAAACGAATTAGAGTCACGTATGAATCTTTTAAATAATTTGAAACGCAAATATGGTAAAGATATACCTGAACTCATTTCTTATCAAAGCAAAATTGAGGATGAAATCAACAAAATAGAAAATTATGAAGAAAGTACTTCACAGTTAAGAAGTGAAATTGCGGAACTCGCCGAACAACTCCAAGTTGATGGGCAAGTTTTATCAAAAGAACGACGTAAAGTAGCACGTACACTCCGTGATCATATTGTTGACGAAATACAAAACTTACAAATGAAAGATGCCAATTTGGAAATTGCCTTCACACGTTATGAGACACCACAACAAGATGGCCTAGAACGTGTAGAATTTCTGATTAGCCCTAATAAAGGGGAACCCCTAAAAAGCTTAAACAAGATAGCGAGTGGTGGTGAGCTCTCACGCATCATGCTCGCACTTAAAAGTATTTTTGTAAATGCAAGAGGGCAAACAGCCATTCTATTTGATGAAGTTGATTCCGGTGTATCGGGTCAAGCAGCTCAAAAAATGGCTGAAAAAATGAAACAAATCGCATCGGTGATTCAGGTCATTTGTATTTCACATTTACCCCAAGTCGCTTCTATGAGTGATCATCACTTGTACATATCTAAACACGAAAAAGATGACAGAACTACTACACACGTTAAAGAACTACAAGATGATGAACGTATCGAAGAAGTGGCAAGAATGATTTCTGGCGCAACCGTGACTGAACTCACATTGAAAAACGCTAAAGAAATGATTGAACAAAATCAACGCTAAAAGGGGTGTATGACATTGTCATTTTCAACATTATTTCAAAATACACACGCTCTAGAAGGAAATATAGCACTTGTTAATGCAGTGAATGAGTCATCCATTCAAGTGATTCATGATGTGCTCACACAAACCAATGCTACATTCACACTTTATAATGACCAAGATGTTTCGGAATTAATACGTTCATTTGAGCTACCAGCACCAATGTTAAAACGCATCCATATTCATACATTTGACGATGAACATAGCGCACTTTCCGCATGTTTAACTGACTTAGATGCACAGCGTGTTGATATTCTGATGAAAGGGCTCATACCGACGAGTCAAATTTTATCTGCGGTACTCAAACATTTGCGTCATACCCAGGGTGAAAATTATTTTTTAAATCATATCGCATGCTGTGATATACCGGCATACCATAAATTGTTGTTCATTTCAGATGTCGCTTTAAATATTCACCCATCACTAGAAGAACATCAAAAAATCATTCACAATATTAAACAATTCACTCACAAACTGGGATATACCGATTTAAAAGTGGCATTATTATCATCAGTTGAAAAACCATCAGAGAAAATCCCTTCATCTGTACACGCTGATCAATTGAAACAATATTATGCAAATACGAATGAAATAGAAGGTGTAGTTGTTGATGGTCCTTTTGCATTAGATAATGCAATTGATAAACAAAGCGCCTTGCTAAAAGGGATCACTTCTCCTGTTGCAGGTGATGCGGATGTTATTATAGTTCCTCAACTAGACGTGGGAAATGCATTATATAAATCTTTAACCTATTTTGGACACGCAAAAGTTGCAAGTTTAATGATTGGTACGCCATATCCTATCGTTTTAACGTCTAGAGCGGATTCAGTGACCAATAAAACACTATCTGTATTACTTGCTTTAAAAACATTAGCGTGACCTGGATCTTTCAAGTCACATATAAGTTAGCAATCAAGAGAGGAAGGATACTATGGTCCGCATATTAGTTCTTAATTTAGGGAGTACATCAAGTAAATTAGCCATTTACGACGATACAAAAATGTCGTACAGCACAACTGTTGTCCATGATGATGCACTGACACGTTTGGATTTATTAAAACAAAAAGCCCCTCGTCAAATGGCTATAAAACAATGGCTTTCAAAAATCAATGTCCCATCGTCAACATTGGATGCCATTGCTTGTAGGGGTGGTTTATTAAAACCAATTGTAGGTGGCACATATACTGTGAACCGCGCATTATATGATGATTTAAAATCCTTTCAATATGGCATACATGCCTCAAATTTAAGTGGCATTATAGGTTATGAGATGGCTACACACTTAAACATTCCAGTATTTACTTCTGATCCCGTCGTAGTGGATGAATTTATTGATGAAGTTCGAATGACTGGTATACCAGGTATTCAAAGAAAAAGTATTTTTCATGCGTTAAATCATAAAGCTACTGCGCGTCAATTTGCTAAGGACGTTCAACAACGTTACGAAGATTTAAATTTGATTGTCATACATATGGGGGGAGGCGTCAGTGTTGCTGCGCATGAAAAAGGGTTAGTGATAGATGTCAATGAAGCACTTTATGGTGAAGGACCAATGGCTTTAAATCGTTCTGGTTCCATCCCAAATGATGCACTCATCGAATATCAGCATGCACATCAATATGATATTCAACAAATGAAACGTTTATTCTCAGCTCAAACTGGCTTACAAGCTCATGTCGGTTCAAGTGATTTTAAATGGATTATGGAACGTTATCATCACGATACACATATTCATGGCGTCGTCGATGCCTTTAGCGTTCAAATTGCTAAAGCTATTGGCGAACGTGCTGCACTATTAAAAGGGAATGTGGACCAAATCGTGTTTACAGGTGGAATGAGTCACAGTACTTTATTCATCGATTTACTCAAACCTTATATCGAATGGATAGCACCAGTATCTGTCTATCCAGGTGAATTCGAAATGCAAGCTTTAGCTGAAAATGCGTATCAAGCATTAGGTGAACACATACCCGTGAAGACTTACAGTTAGGAGAATCATACAATGACAAAAGAAAAATACGATTTAGTTGTATTAGGTGGAGGTATTGCTGGTTATTCAGCAGCAATTCGTGCGAGTCAGCTCGGTAAATCCGTTGCTTTAGTAGAAAAAGACAAAGTTGGAGGGACATGTTTACATCGTGGATGTATCCCTACAAAATCATTTTTAAAGTCAGCTGAAGTATACCAATACATACAACATGCTGATCAGTATGGGCTCTCTGTTGAAGGCGCATCTGTCAACTTTCAAAGTGTTTTAGAACGCAAATCAAGAATCGTAGAAACGATGTACAATGGTGTCCAACATCTTGTAAAACAAAATAAAATTGATTTATTTCAAGGAACGGGTCGTTTATTAGGTGCTTCTATATTTACACCACAAAGTGGAACTGTATCTGTGGAGTATGACGACGGCGAATCTGAACTTTTACCCAATGACTACGTGTTAATTGCAACAGGTTCTAAACCCATTGAATTACCAATGCTTCCATTTGACCACCGTGTCATTTTAAGTAGTGATGATATGATGCAATTATCAACATTACCAAAACGTATGGCGATTGTCGGTGGTGGTGTGATTGGCTTAGAATTTGCAAGCCTGTTGAATTCATTTGGTGTCGAGGTAACAATTATTGAAGCTGGTGAACGTATTTTAATCAATGAACCAGCGTCAGTCAGTCGCCAATTGAAGCAACATCTCTCTAAAGAAGGCATTCACATTTTAGAAAATACCGCTGTAACAGAAGAAGCTGTGACAATTACTGAACATGATGTAACGTTTGAGCTAGACGATACTTTAACAGTAGATAAGGTACTTGTAGCTGTTGGTCGTCAAGCACTAACTGATGATTTAGGACTTAATAATACGAAAGTCGCTTTATCTGACAAAAAGACAATACAAACTGATGCATTTATGCAAACAGCTGATCAACATATTTATGCAGCTGGCGATGTTATCGGTCAACTTCAACTTGCACATGTAGGCGCTAAAGAAGGGGTAATTGCAGTTGAACACATGTTCAATGAAAATCCTCTTGCTATAGATTATAACTTGATGCCACGTTGTGTATACACACGCCCAGAGGTCGCTTCATTAGGAATGACCGTAGACATAGCTAAAAAGCAAGGATATACTACGCATGTTGTGAAAGCACCGTTTAAAGCGAATGGTAAAGCATTGATCGCATCTCAACAAGATCCTGATGGTTTTGCAGAACTCGTGTTTGAGAAAGAAACACAAACATTTCTAGGTGCTGCACTGATAGGACCTAATGTTACAGAACTTATTAATGAGCTTTCGCTGTTAAGTTTTATGGATGGATCCGCGTTAGAACTTGGTAGTGCGACACATGCACATCCATCGATATCAGAATTATTAATGGAACTCGGTTTAAAAGCTGAAAATCAATCAATTCACATCTAGTAACCTTTGAGGAGGAGAAGGCAATGAAAGATTATAGAGAAGCCAATCTCACAATAGAAGATTTAAAAAATATGTATAGCGCTATGGATTTAGGACGAAAATTAGATGAACGCATGTGGTTGTTGAATCGTGCAGGTAAAATTCCTTTTGTCATTAGCTGTCAAGGACAAGAAGCAACACAAATTGGTGCTGCCTATGCCTTACAAAAAGGTGATTTTAGTGCACCATATTATCGCGACCTTGCATTTGTAACGCATCTAGGAATGACACCGCTTGAAACGATGAATTCAGCTTTTGGTAAACGTGATGACATCAGTTCCGGTGGTAAACAAATGCCTTCACACTTTAGTAAAAAAGAAGTCGGCATCATGTCTCAAGGTTCTTCTGTAGCCACACAAGTATTACATGCTGTAGGTGCCGCGTTATCACTTAAAATGGATGGCAAACCAAATATTGCATTAACATCTTTAGGTGAAGGTAGTTCGAATCAGGGCGATTTTCACGAAGGCTTAAATTTTGCTGGAGTGCATAAACTCCCTTTTATCTGTCTGATTGAAAATAATAAGTATGCTATTTCCGTATCAAAAGATTTACAATATGGTGCTGAAAAGTTATCCGATCGTGCTAAAGGATATGGCATGTTCGGTGAAACTGTAGATGGTAACGATCCTATTGCAGTCTATCATGCCATTAAAACAGCGCGTGACCGTGGTGTTAACGGTGAAGGCAGTACATTAATCGAGGCAATGTGTACACGCCTCACTGCACATTCATCTGATGATGATGATCGTTACCGTACAGATGATGAAAAATCTTATAATAAAGAACATGATTGTAATGTTCAGTTTAAAAAATATTTAATCGATGAAGTTCACATAGATGCGACTTGGTTTGAAGAAATAGAAAAAGAGAATAAACAACGTGTACACGAAGCAACGAAAGAAGCTGAAGCATCACCTTACCCTGATCCTTCAGAGACATATACACATGTTTATGACCAGGAGGGTGAAAAAAATGCCTAAATTAACTTATTTAGAAGCGATTAAAAACGCTTTAGATTTAGCGTTGGAAAAAGATGATCAAACATTTATTTTAGGTGAAGATGTTGGAAAAAAAGGTGGCGTTTTTGGCGTTACTGCAGGTCTTCAAGATAAATATGGTTTGTACCGTGTATTAGATACACCTTTAGCTGAATCTAATATCGTAGGTTCTGCTATTGGGGCCGCAATGGTGGGTAAAAGACCAATTGCTGAAATTCAATTTGCAGAATACATTCTCCCGGCAACCAACCAAATTATGAGTGAAGCTGCTAAAATGCGTTATCGTTCCAACAATGATTGGCATGTGCCACTAACAATTCGTGCACCATTTGGTGGAGGCATTCACGGTGCGTTGTATCACTCACAAAGTATTGAAAGTGTCTTTGCTTCAACACCAGGATTAACGGTGGTTATTCCATCGTCACCTTATGATGCTAAAGGCTTATTATTATCAGCGATTCAATCTAATGACCCTGTATTATTTTTCGAACATAAAAAAGCATATCGTTTATTAAAAGAAGAAGTACCTGAAGATTACTATACAGTGCCATTATATAAAGCTGATGTGAAACGTGAAGGTAGTGATATTACTGTATTTACGTATGGTTTAGCAGTCAATTATTCACTTCAAGCGGCTGACCTTTTAGCTGAAGAAGGCATTGACGTAGAAGTTGTGGACTTAAGAACAGTATATCCACTAGATCAAGAGACGATTATTGAGCGTGCGAAAAAGACAGGCAAATGTTTACTCATTACAGAAGACAATAAAGAGGGAAGTGTCATGTCAGAAGTTTCAGCCATTATTGCTGAAAATTGCCTATTTGACTTAGATGCACCGATTATGCGCCTCGCTGGTCCTGATGTCCCTGCGATGCCATTTGCACCACCATTAGAAGATGAATTTATGATTAATCCTGAAAAAATTAAAAATAAAATGCGTGAACTCGCAACATTTTAAGGAGGGCCATTATGGAAATTAAAATGCCTAAATTAGGTGAAAGTGTCCATGAAGGAACGATTGAACAGTGGTTTGTACAAGTAGGGGATACGGTTGAAGAATATGATCCGTTATGTGAAGTGATCACTGATAAAGTTACAGCAGAAGTGCCTTCTTCATATGCGGGTAAAATCACTAAAATTAATGTGGAAGCAGGCGAAACAATTTCAATAGGAACTGTTATTTGTGAAATGGCGGTTGAGGGTAATGATACAGCTCAAGAAGATACAGCTCATTCTAAAGAGCAACAGCCAACTCAAACTGAACCATCGCCATCAACTAACCAAGGTCATTCTGTATCCGAAAACCAACCTAAAAATAATGGTCGCTACTCACCTGTAGTATTTAAAATCGCATCCCAGCATCAAGTTAATTTAGAAGATGTTCCGGGGACAGGGTTTGAAGGGCGCGTTACAAAAAAAGATATTGAAGCATATATAGCTTCAGGTGAAAGTCAAACAACGTCATCACAAAAAGCAACAATCACTGAATCAAACTCTCAAGCAACATCTGTGAGTCAAAGTTCAGCAAAATCTCAAACATCATCAGATGTTCACGCATCTGTAATTCCTGTTAAAGGTGTGCGCAAACAAATTGCGAATAAGATGGTGCAAAGTGTTCAAGAAATCCCTCACGCTTGGATGAAAATGGAAGTTGATGCGACTGAATTAACAAAAACACGTAATCATTACAAAGCTTCATTCAAAGCAAAAGAAGGTTATAATTTGACGTTCTTCGCCTTTTTCGTCAAAGCTGTGGCTGAGGCTTTACATGAATATCCTATGTTAAATAGTTCTTGGCAAAACGATGAGATTCACGTGCATAAAGATATCAACTTATCCATAGCTGTTGCGGTGGAAGATAAATTATTTGTTCCAGTTATCAAAAATGCTGATGAAAAGTCGATAAAAGGTATCGCGAAAGAAATTGCTACACTTGCTAAAAAAGCGCGTCAAAATCAATTGACGAATGAAGATATGCAAGGGGGCACGTTTACGGTTAATAATACGGGAAGCTTCGGTTCAGTGAGTTCAATGGGAATCATTAACCATCCTCAAGCTGCCATTTTACAAGTTGAGTCAATCGTTAAACGTCCAGTAGTTATCAATGATATGATTGCCATCCGCGATATGGTCAACTTATGTTTATCAATTGATCACCGCATACTCGACGGATTGCAAGCTGGTCAATTTTTAAATGAAGTAAAATCTCGTATAGAACGTTATACACTTGAACATACACAAATTTATTAATGTGTAATGTAAATGGATTGATTGAATTGACGTTTGGCCTTTAGTACAATGAAGGTATCTTAGGAGGTATGGTCATATGGATTTAAATTTTGATTTATATATGAACGATGTAGTGAATCAAGCGCGTAAAGATATGGATAATGCAGGGTATGAACAATTGACTACTGAAGAAGAAGTAGACAGTGTATTTAAAAAAGAAGGTACAACATTAGTTATGATTAACTCAGTCTGTGGTTGTGCAGGAGGCATTGCGCGTCCAGCCGCATCACACGCATTACATTATGATGCATTACCCGATCGTCTTGTTACTGTATTTGCAGGTCAAGACAAAGAAGCGACACAACGTGCTAGAGATTATTTTGAAGGCTATGCACCATCAAGTCCATCCTTCGCATTAATGAAAGATGGGAAAATCACTGAGATGATTGAACGCCATCAAATTGAAGGTCATGACGTTATGGATGTTATTACGCAATTACAAAGATTATTTGATAAATATTGCGAAGAAAAGTAAGGAGCCGTTTAATGATACGTTTAAATCCCTATCGAATTGGATTTAGAACGATTAAAACAGCGGTGGGAATGGCACTAGGCGTTATTATTGCTAAGCTATTAGGTTTAGATAATTATGCATCTAGTGCTATTTTAGTTGTGTTATGTATTAAAGATACTAAAATACACTCCGTACATGCCATCGTATCACGTTTTGTATCATGTTTAATCGCGATTGGGTTTGGGGCACTTATTTTCCCATTACTTGGTCAACATGCACTTGTACTAGGTCTTATCGTCTTATTATTTATACCACTCACAGTTGTTATTAACATGCAAGAAGGTGTCGTAACAAGTATCGTCATCTTATTACATTTTTTTAATGCAAAACACATAAATCTAGATTTAGTCATCAATGAAATCTTGCTGATTATAATTGGCTTGACTATTGCATTTTTAATGAATGCCATTATGCCAAGCTTGGATAAAGATTTAAAGAAGTATAAGCATGATATAGAGACTCAAATTAGAGATATCTTTTATCAGTTTAGCAATGCCTGCGCAACACATAATAACCAGCTTAAAATCACATTTCAACCGCTCAATCTTTCTATTCAAAAAGCGAAATCAATTGCCTTTAGAGATGTTAAAAATCATTTTGTGCGTAATGAAAATAGTTACTATCATTATTTTGATATGAGAGAAAATCAAGTTGAGATTTTAAAACGCATGTATCATCATATCCATCATATCGATGCGGATGATCCTATTTCTCAACGCGTTGCTGAAGTTTTTAAAGAAATGGCTGAAAATGTTAATGAAAATAATTATACAGCCCAACGCTTGCATATGGTTTATCAAGTGAGGCTAGAGATTGATCAAGAGCCTCTACCGACATCGCATGAAGCATTACACACACGTGCAAGTATGATACAAATGTTGTATGATACAGAAGAATATTTAACAATTAAATCTAAATTTGGCAATTTAAAAATGCATCACGAAGTATAAATTCAAAAGACCTTTACGCTACATTGATTACGTAAAGGTCTTTTGTTCATTACATATTTAAAATAGGTGCTACACCCGTCAAAATTAAAGAAATCACGATTGCGATCAGCATTACCATAAGCAATACTTTTCTTACTTTTTCATTTAACACAATTGACGCCTCCAAATTAATTCGTAGTTTAATATTCGTATTGAAAATTATACCATTGTCATTTTGAACATCTCAACATTATTTTTATTACAAATTATCGTCAAACAATCAATTTGCAATGTATTTCAAATGGTTCTGTTGCAAAGTTAGAAATATAGTATAATAGTCAACAAAAATGAGGTGCAGAGGATGAATTATTTCAGATATAAGCAATTTGACAAAGATGTCATTACTGTAGCCGTTGGCTACTATCTAAGGTATGCATTAAGTTATCGAAATATATCTGAAATATTGAGAGAACGAGGCATCTATGTTCATCATTCAACAATTTATCGATGGGTACAGGAATATGCTCC
>NZ_PPQF01000070.1 GCF_002901865.1 Staphylococcus agnetis | reverse complement strand
TTTTAGTTATATAATAAACATACATCATGATGTGCAGTTTAAAAAACTGGATTCAACTAAGATAGGAGAGAGATAATGATGCCTTTAAAATGCTTAACAAAACTTACGATGGCAGGAATTATTTTAACTGGATTTACAGGAACAGCTGCTTTAGGCAGTATTTCAAATACAACTCACGCAGCGACGCCTGAAGTGCAAGGAGTACATTCGCTAAATGAAGCGGCAGCGGTTAAATCGTTATATGATAGATATAGTAAATCTCAAATAGGTGATAAAAAAGGGAACTTAAAAATTTGGGCATACTCAAATGCACCTTTGAAATCAAATGAAGTGCGTTTAAATATTAACGGCACTTACCTTTTTAATGGTACAACATACACGCCTAAGCGTAATGTCACATTAAATAAAGGGAAAATTACACTTAAAGAGTTGGATCATATTGGAAGGTATGCGCATGTGTCTTACGGTTTGTATTTAGGTGATAAACTTCCGAAAGGTGATATTGTCATCCATACAAAATCTGGCGATAGATATACCCTTGAAACACATAAAGCGTTACAAAGTGGTAGAGAAAATGTGGAAATTAATACCGAAGATCTCAAAAATATCACTTTCGATATTAAAGTTTTATGATGTTTAGCATATTTTTATCAAACTAATTTTGAACAAGCAATGATTGAAATACACGTTATAACAGAAAAATGATTAAACTGATGATAGATGAAGTTGAGAGAGAAAAATAAAGTATGAATGGCAGAGATTGATACCCGATAAATCAAAGTGATTTACAGGTAATCAATCTCTATATTTATGAACGATTAGTTTAAAGGTATGCCCGAAAAGGTTTAATAAAAAATGTAAAAAAACGCAGTTCATTTTACTGATGATAGTTTGTATGAGTCGTATACTAACTTGATCAATCCGCTTGTGATAAAACCGCTTGATTAAACGTCAAATTTTTTAGTCTGAGAATGAGAAAAATTAGCGCTTGTATTAAGTGAGTCTGAGAAAGTCGTACAGTCTCACTACTTTAATAAGGGGTAGCCAGTCAGAGGATTTCAGTCGCAAAAAACCACCCGTGAAAGCGGGTGGTTTTGATTTGAACCTATTTATTTGTCTTCATTGACTTTCATAATGACTGGTAAAATCATCGGTTTACGTGCTGTTTTCTCATATAAATACGGTTGTAATGTTTCGATGATGGATGATTTGATTTGATGCCATTGGATATTGTCGTTGTTATTTAATTTATAAATGACATCTTTTTTAATTTTACGTTGCGCATCGTAAATCAATTGACCAGATTCACGCATATAAACGAAACCACGAGAAATAATATCTGGGCCTGAAAGCAATTGATTCGTTTTGAAGTCAATACTCACAACGACAATGACTAAACCTTCTTCTGATAATAATTTACGATCTCGAATCACGACATTTCCGATATCACCAATACCGCTACCATCTACTAATATATTACCAGATGGAATACGTCCAGCAGTACGTGCAGAATCGCGCGTTAAAGCTAATACATCTCCGATATCATGAATGAAGACGTTATCTTCAGCTACACCACAATCAACACCTGTTTGTCCATGCGCTTTTAACATACGATACTCCCCGTGAATAGGTAGGAAGTATTTAGGACGAATTAAACGTAACATTAATTGTTGATCACCTTGAGAGCCGTGACCTGACGTATGAATGTTTGAAATCTTATTGTGAATCACTTCAGCACCAGCTTGATACAATGCATTAATTGTACGGTTAATGCTTTTTGTATTACCAGGAATCGGTGAAGAACTAAAAACAACAGTGTCTTCAGGAATGATTTTAATTTGCTTATGTGTTCCATTGGCAATACGTGAAAGTGCAGCCATCGGTTCACCTTGAGAGCCTGTACATAAAATTAATAATTCATGTTTAGGGATGCTATTAATTTTATTTGGTTCTACAAAAGTTTCAGGCGGAGCTTTAATGTAACCAAGCTCTGTCCCGATTTTAATATTGTTTTCCATTGAACGTCCAAAAGTAACGATTTTGCGATTATATTTAACGGCAGCTTCAACAGCTTGTTGAACACGGTAAATATTTGAAGCAAAAGTTGCGAAGATAATACGTCCAGTACAACCCCTGAAAATTTTATCGACATTTTGACCTACTTCACGTTCACTTAATGTAAAGTCTGGAACAAGTGAATTTGTAGAATCTGACAACAAACATAGTACGCCTTCATCTCCAAGACGTGCCATTTTTGCAATGTTTGCTGGAGCGCCTACAGGTGTAAAGTCGAATTTAAAATCTCCTGTATGAACAATTTTACCTTCTGGTGTATCTACAATTACACCGTACGTTTCAGGTATGCTGTGAGTTGTGAGGTAAAAGCTGATTTCAAAATGCTTTGATGTGATGACTGAATCTTCATCAATTTCATTTAAAGATGCTGTGCGCAGTAGATGATGTTCTTCAAGCTTATTACGGATTAAACCGAGTGCAAGTGGGCCGCCATAAATAGGAACATTGATTTTTTTAAGCAGGTAGGGCACACCACCAATGTGATCTTCATGACCATGTGTAATAAACAA
The DNA here is from genome assembly GCF_002901865.1 of Staphylococcus agnetis. Classification (GTDB taxonomy): domain Bacteria; phylum Bacillota; class Bacilli; order Staphylococcales; family Staphylococcaceae; genus Staphylococcus; species Staphylococcus agnetis. Next base: position 26,147 of record NZ_PPQF01000070.1, on the reverse strand, counting down.
ACCAACAATTTTATCTTGGTTTTGTTCAAGGTAAGAATAATCAGGAATGACATAGTCAATACCTAATAGGTTATCATCGGGGAACTTAATTCCTGCATCAATGATGACGATTTCATCTTTGTACTCAACAGCATAAGTGTTTTTACCAATCTCACCTAAACCACCAAGTGCATATACTCCCACTTCGTTTTTATGAAGTTGCTTCATTACTCAGCGCGCTCCACGTTGAAATGCTCTGACTTTTCTTCATATTCTAAATGTGCGCCCTCTAATTTAGTTATGAATTCGATATTGTAATGACGTTCTTTTAAATAACGTCTTACTTGTTCTTCTGTTTCTGCTTCAACATAAATCGTTTGTGTATTTTCGCGAACAATCACTTCGTCACGATTATGTTGATAAAATACTTTAAAAATTGCCATATAATATTTCCTCCTAGAATTTGCAAATATATATTTATGATGCATGAATCTAAGTGTTTTAATGTAAAAATAAAAAACATGAACTGAATAAGTAAAATCGTAAAGATAGACTTCATTCAATCCATACATTCATAGACTTAGTTACTTGCATATGTATTATTTAAATCCGATCGATGCGTGGGATAAATCATATTAGGGTATAGGATTGTATCTACGCAGAAAAGGTAACTTTGACATAGAATTACATTAACGTATGCACCATACGTTTTCAATTCGAATGATAACAACTCTAAAATATTGAAGCATACGTTCTATATTTTAAATGTATAATGTCAACGTTCAATGACCTAGTTAGTATTTATTTTACCTTATGTAATCAGATAAATAAAGCAGTTTGTGATAAACTACATTTATAGTAAGCATCTTTCCATGAATTGCTTGTACTTAAATGAAAATAGGTGAGCGTAATGAAAAATGATACCCGCATAATTGAAGAACTTAAAAAAGAGTTAAAGCGTGAAGATAAAACATTAAAGAGTATTAATTTTGAAGTTAGAGAAAATGAAGTAACAATGTTTTTTGAATATAACGAACCGAGTCCTTTAACGCACAATCATCATTATATTAAACATGACCATGATCCTGAAATATTAGATGTTGAAACGTTTGAGCACATAAAAGCGGAGCTTAAATCATTAAATGTGAGCTATACTGAACGTAGAGATGAATTTATGTAAAAAGTAAAACACCTAAGAAGGTACATCACGTACAACTTCTTAGGTGTTTCATTATACTTCGACCGCATTTGCATGAGGTTGAAGTGGATTTTGATCATCAATGTGATCGAAAAACATCACCCCATTTAAATGATCGAGTTCATGTTGAAAGACAATTGCTGGATAGCCTTTTAAACGTAAACTAAATTCATTGCCATCCATATCGAATGCCTTAATTTTAATTCTATAATGACGATGAACAAGTCCAGGTACATCTTCGTCAACGCTTAAACAACCTTCACCAGTAGGTAAATAACCTTCTTGGACACTGTGACTAACGATTTTAGGGTTAATCACTATCATGTCATAAGATTTACCGTTACCATCATCAGGTAGATATATCGCAAATGCACGTTTCGGCACATTGATTTGTGGTGCAGCTAAGCCAACCCCACTGCGTAATTGATATTTTTCTGAGATTTCCGGGTCTTGGCTATTGCGTAAAAATGTTTGCATAGCTAAAAAGGTTTCTTTGTCTTCAGCAGATAAAGGGAATGTAACTTCTTCTGCTCTTTGACGAAGCGTTGGATGTCCATCGCGGATAATATCTTTCATTGTTAGCATATTTGACACCTTCCTTAAACAATAATATATCAGATAAGTATATGCGAGTCATAATAATAATGTTTGATTTATCCAAATGATTTCATTACCATTACCATTGAATAGAAGGAGGACGTTTAGATTATGAAGATAAAGAAAACGATAAGTGTTGTTTTAGCAACAACTGTATTATTGGCTGCTTGTAATAATGACAAAGAACATATAAAAAATGTTAATGACGGTCTTGAAAAAATGCAAAAAGCTGAGCAACCCCTTGAAAAAATTAATCAAAACAGAAATAAACTAGAACAAGAAAAAGAAAAAATCACAAAAGGGTTTACTGGGAAAAATCCTGCTGCGCTTCAAGACGATCTTAAAAAAGTATTGAAAAATACAGAAGAAAGAAATAAAACTATTAAACAAGAAGAAAATGCAGTAAAAAATTCTAAAAAAGAATTCGAAAAAGTTAAAAGTGAAGTTAATAAAATAGAAGACAAAGATAAGAAAAAGCAATACGACGAATTCGTTAAAGCACTCGACACGAAATATCAAAATCACGCTGACTTCACAAAAGGTTATCAAGATTTAGTAAATAAAGAAAAAGACTTGTTCACGTATTTTTCAGGTCAGTCTGGTACGCAAGATGAAGTTGATAAAAAATCAAAATCAATTGTAGAAGCACAAAAACAATTAAAAAATAAAGTTGACAAATATGCGAAGTCACTCAGAAATGTACAAAAAGAAAAACGTGATATTGACGAGATTTCCAACTCTTAAGAGTATAACAGTTTTATAATTTTAGTATAACAGTTGCGCTCGCTGTAATGCTATCAACTGTTACAGAACTTGTGTAAAACTGTTTAACAGCTCTTATGAAATGTGTTAAACTATGTAAAGATGAAATATATAAAAACGGGAAAGGTATGGTGAATTGAATGGCTAAGTTAAAAGCCCAATTCGATGCTGAACAAGTATTGAAAGATACTGAATCAAAATTTGAAATGGTTCAAATCTTAGATGCAGATGGAAATGTAACTAATGAAGATTTGTTGCCAGATTTATCAGATGAGCAATTAGTTGAATTAATGAGAAGAATGGTATGGACGCGTATCCTTGACCAACGTTCTATTTCTTTAAATAGACAAGGACGTTTAGGTTTCTATGCGCCTACTGCTGGTCAAGAAGCATCTCAACTTGCTTCTCAATATGCATTAGAAAAAGAAGACTTCATTCTTCCAGGTTACCGTGATGTGCCACAATTAATTTGGCATGGTTTACCATTAACTAAAGCATTTTTATTCTCACGTGGACACTTTGTTGGGAACCAATTCCCTGAAGGCGTGAATGCATTGAGCCCACAAATCATCATCGGTGCACAATACATTCAAACTGCTGGTGTGGCATTAGGTCTTAAAAAACGTGGTAAAGATGCAGTTGCGATTACGTATACAGGTGATGGTGGTTCTTCACAAGGTGACTTCTATGAAGGTATCAACTTTGCATCAGCATACAAAGTACCTGCAATCTTCGTTATTCAAAATAATAACTATGCGATTTCTACACCACGTGATAAACAAACAGCAGCGCAAACATTAGCACAAAAAGCTGTTGCTGCAGGTATCCCTGGTATTCAAGTAGATGGTATGGACGCATTAGCGGTATACCAAGCTACTAAAGAAGCACGTGATCGTGCAGTTAGAGGCGAAGGTCCAACTCTAATTGAAACAATGACTTATCGTTATGGTCCACATACAATGGCTGGTGACGATCCAACGAAATATAGAACTTCTGATGAAGACTCTGAATGGGAGAAAAAAGACCCACTCGTACGTTTCAGAAAGTTCTTAGAAAATAAAGGTTTATGGTCAGAAGACAAAGAAAACGAAGTTATCGAGCAAGCTAAAGATGAAATCAAAGCAGCTATTAAAGAAGCAGATGGTATTGAAAAACAATCTGTAACTTCATTAATGGAAATCATGTATGAAGACATGCCATATAACCTTAAAGAACAATATGAAATTTACAAAGAGAAGGAGTCGAAGTAAGCCATGGCACAAATGACAATGGTTCAAGCGATTAACAATGCGCTAGCAACTGAACTTAAAAATGACGAAAACACTTTGATTTTTGGTGAGGACGTAGGTGTTAATGGTGGTGTATTCCGTGTAACTGAAGGATTACAAAAAGAATTCGGTGAAGACCGTGTATTCGACACACCTTTAGCAGAATCAGGTATCGGTGGTCTAGCATTAGGTTTATCAACACAAGGTTACCGTCCAATTATGGAAGTACAATTCTTAGGTTTCGTATTTGAAGTATTTGACTCAATCGCTGGTCAAATCGCACGTCATCGTTTCCGTTCAGGTAACTCTAAAATTGCGCCTGTGACAGTTCGTGCACCATTTGGTGGTGGTGTTCATACACCAGAATTACACGCTGATAACTTAGAAGGTCTTTTAGCGCAATCACCAGGTTTAAAAGTCGTTATTCCTTCTGGTCCATATGATGCTAAAGGTTTATTAATCGAAAGTATTCGTAGCAACGACCCAGTTGTGTACTTAGAGCATATGAAATTATATCGTTCATTCCGTGAAGAAGTACCTGAAGAAGAGTACACAATTGAAATTGGTAAAGCGAACGTTAAACGTGAAGGTTCAGATTTAACAATCATCACTTACGGTGCAATGGTTCAAGAATCATTAAAAGCAGCTGAAGAACTTGAAAAAGAAGGTCACTCAGTTGAAGTAATCGACTTACGTACGGTTCAACCACTTGACATTGATACAATTGTTAAATCAACTGAAAAAACAGGCCGTGTGGTAGTCGTTCAAGAAGCTCAAAAACAAGCGGGTGTGGGTGCAAACGTAGTATCTGAATTATCAGAGCGCGCTGTACTTTCATTAGAGGCACCAATCGGACGTGTTTCAGCACCGGATACGATCTATCCATTTACACAAGCTGAAAACGTTTGGTTACCAAACAAAAACGACATCATCGAAAAAGCAAAAGAAACTCTTGAATTTTAATTAACTTAAACGAGTCATCAAAAGGGTATATAGGAATGGTTAGAGGCGAAAAGTTATATTTTAGGTAACTTTATTATAGATGATAAACACAGATTGAATGTAGAGCATAACAGTGCAGAACACGATTTCTATGACATCTTCCGTCACTAACATTCCTTTATTCCGTTATAACTTATCAATCTAAAACGATTAATTAGGAGGAAACAACGTGGCATTTGAATTTAAATTACCAGATATTGGTGAAGGTATCCACGAAGGTGAAATTGTAAAGTGGTTTGTAAAAGCTGGAGATCAAATCGAAGAAGACGATGTACTATGTGAAGTTCAAAACGATAAATCTGTCGTTGAAATCCCTTCACCTGTTTCAGGGAAAGTTGAAGAAGTTCTTGTTGAAGAAGGTACAGTGGCAGTTGTAGGTGATACAATTGTTAAAATTGATGCACCAGATGCTGAAGAAATGCAATTTAAAGGCGGTCATGATGACGATAGCTCAAGTGACAGCAAAGAAGAAGTAAAAGAGGAAGCTAAAGAAGAAACGCCTCAACAACCAGCAGCTAATGAAGAAGTTGACGAAAACAGACATGTTAAAGCAATGCCTTCAGTGCGCAAGTTTGCACGTGACAACAATGTAAACATTAAAGCTGTTAATGGCACAGGTAAAAATGGTAGAATTACAAAAGAAGATGTGGATGCATACTTAAATGGTGGCGGACAAGCTGCACCAGCTCAAGAAGAAGCGTCAGCACCAGCTGAAACTACTCAAGAAGCAACTGCAGCACCTACAGCAGCGCCAGCAGGTGACTTCCCAGAAACAACTGAAAAAATTCCTGCAATGCGTAAGGCAATTGCTAAAGCTATGGTTAACTCTAAACATACAGCACCTCACGTAACATTAATGGATGAAATCGATGTTCAACAATTATGGGATCACCGTAAGAAGTTTAAAGAAATCGCAGCTGAACAAGGTACGAAATTAACATTCTTACCATATGTTGTTAAAGCATTAGTGTCAGCACTTAAAAAATACCCAGCGCTTAACACTTCATTCAATGAAGAAGCAGGCGAAGTTGTACACAAACACTATTGGAATATTGGTATCGCTGCAGATACAGACAGAGGCTTATTAGTACCTGTTGTAAAACATGCAGATCGTAAATCTATCTTCCAAATTTCTGATGAAATTAATGAACTTGCGGTTAAAGCACGTGACGGTAAATTAACTTCTGATGAAATGAAAGGTGCAACATGTACAATCAGTAATATCGGTTCTGCAGGTGGTCAATGGTTCACACCAGTTATTAACCATCCTGAAGTTGCGATTTTAGGTATTGGCCGTATTGCTCAAAAACCAATCGTAAAAGATGGTGAAATTGTAGCAGCACCAGTATTAGCATTATCGTTAAGCTTTGACCATAGACAAATTGACGGTGCAACTGGTCAAAACGCAATGAACCACATCAAGCGTTTACTTAACAATCCAGAATTATTATTAATGGAGGGGTAAAATATGGTAGTCGGAGATTTTCCAATTGAAACAGATACTATTGTTATCGGGGCAGGTCCAGGTGGATATGTAGCAGCAATTCGTGCAGCACAACTTGGTCAAAAAGTTACAATCGTTGAAAAAGGTAATTTAGGTGGCGTTTGCTTAAACGTAGGTTGTATTCCTTCAAAAGCATTATTAAACGTATCACACCGTTTTGAACAAGCACAACATGGTGCTGACCTTGGTGTCACTGCTGAAAACGTATCTTTAGATTTCGATAAAGTACAATCTTTTAAAGGTTCTGTCGTTAATAAATTAACGAGCGGTGTTGAAGCTTTATTAAAAGGTAACAAAGTAGAAATCGTTAAAGGTGAAGCTTATTTCGTAGACAAAAATAGCTTACGTGTGATGGATGATAAAAGTGCGCAAACGTACAACTTCAAAAATGCAATTATTGCTACAGGTTCTCGCCCAATTGAAATCCCTAATTTCAAATTTGGTGGTCGCATCTTAGATTCTACAGGTGCATTAAACCTTAAAGAAGTACCTAAAAAATTAGTTGTCGTTGGTGGCGGTTATATTGGTTCAGAACTTGGTACTGCGTATGCTAACTTTGGTACAGAAGTTACTATCCTTGAAGGTGCGAAAGACATCTTAGGCGGTTTCGAAAAACAAATGACACAACCTGTTAAAAAAGGTATGAAAGCTAAAGGTATGACGATTGAAACGGAAGCTTTAGCAAAATCTGCTGAAGAAACAGACAATGGTGTTAAAGTAACGTATGAAGTTAAAGGTGAAGAAAAAACAATCGAAGCGGATTACGTATTAGTAACAGTAGGTCGTCGTCCTAACACTGATGAATTAGGTTTAGAAGAAGTTGGCGTTAAATTAACTGATCGTGGTTTAATTGATGTTGACAAACAAAGCCGTACATCAGTAGATAGTATCTATGCAATTGGTGATATCGTACCAGGTTTACCTCTTGCACATAAAGCAAGCTATGAAGCTAAAATTGCTGCAGAAGCAATTGCTGGACACAATTCTGAAGTAGATTATATCGGTATGCCAGCTGTATGTTTCACTGAACCAGAACTTGCACAAGTGGGTTACACTGAAGCTCAAGCTAAAGAAGAAGGCATTGAATACAAAGCTTCTAAATTCCCATACCAAGCAAACGGCCGTGCATTATCATTAGATGATACAACTGGTTTCGTTAAGTTAATTACACTTAAAGAAGATGACACTCTAATTGGTGCTCAAGTTGTTGGTACAAGTGCATCTGATGTCATTGCTGAATTAGGTTTAGCGATTGAAGCTGGTATGAACGCTGAAGATATCGCTTTAACAGTGCATGCGCACCCAACTTTAGGTGAAATGAGCATGGAAGCTGCTGAAAAAGCAATTGGATTACCAATTCATACAATGTAATAATAAATAATACATTTAAGGGTAAGGACATGTTGCGTGTCCTTGCTCTTTTTCTTATATTTTGATGAAGGAGGGATGTATATGGATTACCAATATCCAATAGATGTGGATTGGTCTCAAGAAGAAATGGTACAAGTGATATCATTCTTTAATGCGATTGAAGCATATTATGAGTCCTCTATTAATCGAGAGGTCTTGATGACGCGATACCAAGCCTTTAAAAAGGTAGTACCTGGTAAAGCGGACGAAAAAAATATATTTAACACATTTAAATCTGAGAGTGGTTACGATAGCTATAGAGTGATGAAAGAAGCTAAAAATCATCCAGAAAAAAGCAAATTATATGACAATTAAAAAACCTATTGTAATTTGAGCTGTAGTTTGGTATTTTTATTAGGCATTAAACTTTATGTTTAGTAAAAGTAAACAAATTACAGCTTTTTTTAGGAGTTAATGATGGATATAGGTCAAAAACTTAAAACGTTAAGGCTACTCAAAAATTTAACGCAAGAAGAATTAGGAGAACGTACAGATTTATCTAAAGGATATATCTCACAAATAGAAAGTGACAAAACATCGCCGAGTATGGAGACATTTTTAAATTTATTAGAAGTGTTAGGCACGACACCAGCTGAATTTTTCGACAAAAAACAAGTTGATAAAATTCACTATCCTAAATCTGAACAACTCACTTATGATGAGTATGATAAAGGGTATTTTTTACAATGGCCTGTTAAAACATCAAATGATTTTGAAATGGAACCGTTAATTTTAACACTTCAACCACATGCGTCATACAAATTATTTGAGCCTTCATATTCAGATACTTTTGTTTATTGTATGCGTGGGAGTGTCACGCTCAAATTAGGGAATGAAAAGTATAAAGCGTCAAAAGGGGATGCCTTATATTTTAAAGCAACTAAACAACATCAACTCATCAATGAACATCATAGTGAGGGACGCGTCATGATTGTTGCAACGTCATCGTATTTATAGGAGGGAAGACTTTGACTGCCTTATTAACATTTCAAAATGTAACAAAAAAATATCAAGATAAAACGATTATTAATGATATTAATTTAGAGATTGAATCTGGTCATTTCTATACGATTTTAGGACCATCTGGTTGTGGTAAGACGACAATTTTAAAATTGATTGCAGGTTTTGAACATGCAGATGCTGGTCAAATTGTATACCAAGGGAAAACGATTAATGAACTTCCACCAAATAAGCGCCAAGTGAATACCGTGTTTCAAGATTATGCACTTTTTCCGCATTTAAATGTATATGAAAATGTCGCATTTGGATTAAAAATGAAGAAAATGAACAAATCAAAGATAAAAGAAAAGGTACTTGAAGCATTGAAATTAGTGAAGTTAGATCAATTTGTAGATCGTGATATTCATGAGTTGAGTGGAGGACAAAAACAACGTATTGCGATTGCACGCGCTATTGTCAATGAACCTGAAATTCTTTTACTTGATGAATCGTTATCTGCATTAGATTTAAAATTACGTACAGAAATGCAATATGAATTAAGAGACTTACAATCAAGATTAGGCATTACATTTGTCTTTGTGACGCATGACCAAGAAGAAGCACTCGCTTTAAGTGATTACATTTTTGTGATGCGAGAGGGCAATATTGAACAGTTCGGTACACCTTTAGACATTTATGATGAGCCTGTGAATCGATATGTGGCTGACTTTATTGGAGAATCAAATATCGTAGAGGGACACATGGTTCAAGACTATGTGGTTAATATTTATGGGCAAAATTTTGATTGCGTCGATAAAGATATTCCCCAGGGTAAAAAAGTAGATGTGATCATTAGACCTGAAGACATTTCTTTAGTAGACGCATCTGAAGGGTTATTTAAAGCAACAGTTCATTCAACGCTATTTAGAGGTGTTCATTATGAAATTACGTGCATCGATGAGCAAGGGTATCAGTGGACGATTCAATCCACTAAAAATGCAGAAGTTGATGATAAAGTAGGATTATATTTTGATCCTGTAGCCATCCATATTATGGTTCCTGGTGAAACTGAAGAAGAATTTGACAAACGAATTGAAGGTTATGGAGAAGTAGATTATGAGACATATTAGTCGTTGGTTGGCTATCCCCTATATTTTATGGATGCTAATCTTTATCATTATTCCTGTCCTATTACTTTGTTATTTTTCGTTTGTCGATCGTAACGGTCACTTTTCTTTAGAAAACTATCAACAATTTTTTACAATGCGCTACATGTATATGTTAGGAGAATCTATTTTATACGCAGCAATTATAACGGCAGTGTGTTTAATGATCAGTTATCCTGCAGCCTATTTTATTCGACAGTCTAAGCATGCTGCAACGTGGTTATTAGTTATGATTATACCAACTTGGATGAATTTACTACTTAAGACATATGCATTTATAGGGATTTTCAGTCAAGATGGACTTATCAATCGTTTCATGACTGCCTTACATCTACCTAGTCAGTCTTTATTGTTTACAGCACCTGCTTTCATAATGGTATCGGCATATATTTATATCCCATTTATGCTGTTACCGATTTACAATAGTATGAAAGACATTAATAACCAATTATTCTATGCTGCGCAGGATTTAGGAGCGAACACATTTACAACGATGCAAAAAGTTTTGCTACCTTTGTCTAAAGAAGGGATTAAAACGGGTATACAAGTTACATTTATCCCAGCACTGTCTTTATTTATGATTACGCGTTTAATTGCCGGTAATAAAGTAGTCAATATCGGTACTGCGATTGAAGAGCAATTTTTAGTGATTCAAAATTATGGTATGGGTTCTACCATCGCATTATTTTTAGTCCTATTTATGGCACTTCTATTGATTATGACGCGTACGAAAAGTAAAGGAGGTGCGTCACGATGAAATGGATAGGTAAAAGTTATTTAATTGGTTTACTTATCGTATTGTATTTACCTATTTTTTATCTGATGTTTTATTCCTTTAATAGCGAAGGCAACATGGTCCATTTTGGTGGATTTACTTTAGAACATTATGTCACATTATTTAATAATAAACGCTTGCTTGAAGTGGTCTTCAATACGATAGCAGTGGCGTTAATTGCAGCAGCCATTTCAACAATTATTGGTGTTTTTGGCGCATTAATGTTATACCAAATCCGTAATCAATCATTGAAGATTTCATTTTTAACATTGAATAATGTATTGATGGTTTCATCAGACGTGGTGATTGGTGCATCATTTTTAATTATGTTTACAGCAATCGGACATGTGACAGGATTTGGATTAGGATTTACCTCTGTCCTTGTTTCTCATATTGCGTTTTGTATTCCGATTGTGGTCATTATTGTATTGCCTAAATTATATGAAATGAATGAATCTATATTAGATGCCGGGCGTGATTTAGGTGCATCAGACTTTCAAGTTTTAAGTCGTATCGTCATCCCGCAATTGATGCCTGGGATTATCGGAGGCTTTTTTATGGCCTTAACGTATTCATTAGATGATTTCACTGTGAGTTTTTTTGTCACAGGTAGTGGTTTTAGTGTACTGTCAGTCGAAGTCTATTCTATGGCACGACGCGGTATTAGCATGGAAATTAACGCAATATCCACCATTTTATTCCTCATCATTATGCTTGGATTAGTCATTTATCAATGGTTAAAAAAACATAATCAACGCACAATGAATCATAAAAGGGAGATGACGTTATGAAGCAATTGATGCAACTTGTGGTAGGGGCACTTTTACTGGGAATCCTTTGTTTAGGCGTTGGTTATTGGATTAATCATGATGTCGGTCAAAAAAATCAACAAAAATTGTATGTATATAATTGGGGTGAATATATTGATCCTGAGCTCATTAAACAATTTGAAAAAGAATCCGGTATTAAAGTTATTTATGAAACATTTGATTCTAATGAGGCAATGGAAGCTAAAATTCGTAATGGTGGGACGAGCTACGATGTGGCTTTTCCAAGTGATTATACGATTCAAAAAATGCGCAAAGCCCATTTGTTAAAGGAATTAGATAAAAGTAAAATTCCTAATGCAAAACACCTTGATTCCTATTATATGAATCAACCTTTCGATCCTCACAATAAATATTCAATGCCTTATTTCTTTGGCACAGTGGGTATCATTTATGACAAAACAAAATATCCAGACATAAAGTTTGATAGTTGGAAAGATTTAAAAAATCCAAAACTTAAAAATGATGTTATTTTTGTTGATGGTGCCCGTGAAATTATGGGACTATCATTAAATAGTTTAGGGTATAGTTTGAATGATAAGAATACTAAACATCTACAGGAAGCTGAAACTGAACTGAAATCCTATGCACCTTCAGTTAAAGGTGTTGTCGGTGACGAAGTTTCAATGATGCTAGAACAACATGAGGCTGGCGCAGCAGTATTATGGAGTGGTTCTGCGGCACCGATATTTACTAGTGATGATCGGTATGATTATGTCGTGCCTAAGGAAGGTTCTAACTTATGGTTCGATAATATGGTGATACCTAAAACAGCTCAAAATGTTGAAGGTGCGCATAAATTTATTAACTTTTTATTAGACCCTCAAGTGAGTAAACAAAATACTGAATGGGTAGAATATGGTACACCGAATAAAACAGCTAAATCTTTATTACCTAAAGAAACGCGTGAAGATACGCGAATTTACCCTACCAAAGAAGAACAAAAACGACTTGAAGTGTATAAAGATTTAGGTCCGGATGTATTAAATGAGTACAATGAGCGATTTCTAAACTTTAAAATGGGATTATGATTCTAGTTATTTTGATTAAGTTTAGATATAATTAAGTAACTAAGTACATTAAGGAGTGAAATTATGGCTTATGAGGCTTACCAACAGGTGGCAAGACCTGTGAGTCGTATCGCTGAAAAGATTCTAGGATGGCTAAGTTGGGTGTTGTTATTATTAACAACAATTGTCGCAATGTTTTTTGGATTAGTGTTATTTAGCAATGAGAGCTCAATCCAAAATATTGAGAATGGCATCGCTAATAATCCAACGATGCAAACTTTTTTAGCTAATAATAATTTAACAGCGACACAGTTTGTCATCTCAATGCAAAATGGCGTTTGGGCGTTTATCGTTTATCTAATAGTATGTCTTCTGATTTCATTCCTAGCATTGATTTCAATGAAGCATCGAATCGTATCAGGCTTACTATTCTTACTTGTGGCTATTTTGTCGATTCCATTGTTTTTTATACTTGTACCACTTTTTTTTGTTATCGTTGCATTTATGATGTTTATTCGTAAAGACAAAATGGTGTCAGTTCCTGGTTACTATTATGAAGGGAATCAAGTGGGTTATGAACGAAATTATGGTCAATCACAACCGTACAATACATCAGATGAAAAAGTGTATCGTAGACCTTCTGAACAAGAGCCACGTTATAATGACAATCATGAATCTAAGGTCAATCAACCAACAGCAACATCACACAATGATGAAGCAAAAGCATCTGAGTCACCTCAAGTACTTTCACGAACTGCAAAGTATCATCATAAATCCGTACGAAATCAAGAAGATGTACCTTCGAATGATTTAACAGAAGAAGATGATACAGTTGTATATCAACCCCGTTCTGAAGCACAAAAAGAGGATAATCATGTCTTTGATTCCAGAACGCATGTTTCAGCTAAAGATGTGAATGGTGAAGATGAGCCTATTGATCAAGAAACATTAAAACAACAGCGTAAAGATGAACGCGCTCAAATTAAAGCCCAGAAGAAAGAAGACCGTAAAGCACGTAAAGCTCAGGTAAAAGAACAGCGTAAAGCACGTCCTAGTGCGGCAACGCAACGTAGACAAAATTATGATTATCGTAAACAAGTTCAAAAAGAACGGTCAACAGATACGCAAGATACAGAAAAATAATCTACTAATGAATAAAACAGTGAATCTACTTTTTATTGAGTCAGATTCACTGTTTTTTTGCGTTATTTAAATATTATTAAATTATACATCAAAGTTTGTAAAAATTTTTTAAATTATGCGTTTATGGATAGGATATAGGGTAATTAAGTGACTAAGGAGGTAATGCATTATGTCAGACAAATATACTTATGGAAAACATGACGATAATCATTTAAATCACGATCGTCATCAGTACGATAGTTATCAACATCAAAAACCTTTCAAACGTACGGCAGAAAAAGTACTCACTTGGATTGGTATTGTTTTACATGCTTTATATGCGCTGTTAATTTTAGGAGCAGGGTCATTTATACCACAATTACTAAAAAATAAAGAGTTTCAACAAGAATTCCAGAAACAAGGGATAGATTCCAATCAAGTTGCGCAACAAAGTCAGGATTATTTTCCTGTACTACTTTATGTCGGTGTGCCGTTGTTATTAGCACTTATTGCTGCATTTTTATTTAAAAAGCGCATTCTTGCAGGCGTGATTTTAATTATTGCAAGTATTTTAGCGTTATTCTCAGCAAGCTTAATAGCTGCTTTATTATGGTTTATTGCTGCAATTATGTTATTTGTTCGCAAGCCTAAACCATATCACCATGTAATGGCAAATGATAGCCATGATCGTGATCATGTTAATCACAATCATAATCATTCTCATCATCATGACCGTCACGATGTGAAGCATAGTGATGATAAACGAGTTGAACATGAAGCGCATCACCAGCATGATGTGAATCGTACAAATCATGTTGACAGTCGTCGTGACAATGTAGGTGCGCAACCTTATTCAGATAATAATCATCATACTCATGAATCATCTCGTCATGAGGATGGACATGGAGATGCGCATCATCATGAATCGAATCATCATGACCTTAAAGATAAAGGTTTAAATGCTAAAGAGCGTTTAAACGATTTAAAAGATGATCATCGTCGATAAACTAAAACCAAACGCCACATCCTAAAATCAATGGGATGTGGCGTTTGCCATTGTTATTTATAAAATTTTAAAAGGTGGTCAAATGTATCTTCCAAATATGCAAGAAATGCTTTATCAGACTTTAATTCTTTCGCATTTGGTTTTAACGCACGTGCAATGAAAAACTCACCTTTTTTAACATTTTTCGCACGATGAATGCCTTTTTCAACTTCCTCTTGAGACATATGACTAATTTTAGATTTATCAGGTTTTGTATGATCGAGTGAAATTTGGAAATCGTCTGGAAGGGCAATTAAAGTATCAATGTTGTCTTCGAATACTTTTACATCTTCAGCTTTATTTTTATCTTCATGCATGACACCATACATGACAAATAAATGATCTTCAAATAACCCGATTTGAAAATGAGGTTGCATTTTATAGCCACGTTGATTTGTAGCAAAAGCGACCCAAGTATCTTTTGGCGGGTTTACTGTGCGTCTTGCATGCTTAGCAACATGTGCGTAAAAGTCTTCGCCCGTCACTGTTTTTAAATAATCAGTAAAGTATGCACCTAATTGATGAAATTGAGGACGAATTTTTTCATCGAGTGCCGCCATTCTATCCTCTAAACCTTCTACTTGAAAAACTTTAAAATCACTTGGTTTAAAAGTATATTTCGTCATGATTGTTCCTCCTAAATGACAGTGGATTTCATTAATAATAGAATACCTTAGTTTGTAAAACATTCATAATATAATGATTTGTTGTATAATGTTAAACAACTAGGAGTGATGCCGATGCATTTATATGATTTTGCTAAAAATTTAGTTTTAGAAGCGGGGAACAATATACGCAAATGGATGCATGAAGACATTGAGATTGAATCCAAGTCTAATCCCAATGACTTGGTTACAAATGTTGATAAAGCCGTTGAAACTTTTATTGTGAGTCAAATCGAAGCGCAATATCCACATCATAAGATGATTGGTGAGGAAGGCCATGGGCATGACATAGATTCGACGCAAGGGACGATTTGGGTGATAGATCCTATTGATGGCACACTTAATTTTGTTCATCAAAAACAAAATTTCGCCATTTCAGTTGGAATTTATAAAGATGGAAAACCCTATGCAGGGTTTGTATATGATGTGATGCGTGACATTTTATACCATGCCAAAGCATCTCATGGCGCATTTAAAAATGAAATGCCATTACCTCAACTACAAAACACATTATTGAAAGAAAGCATTGTAGGGTTAAATCCAAATTGGCTAACGAAACCGAAGATGGGATCTATACTACAACCTATTATTCGTGATTCTCGGACGGCCCGTGCCTATGGTTCAGCTGCACTTGAAATAGTATATGTTGCCACAGGTCTATTATCAGCGTATATGACACCGCGTTTACATCCATGGGATTATGCTGGGGGATTGATTATACTTCAAGAAGTAGGCGGCAGCGGGACAAATTTCCTTGGTGAGCCGTTGTCGATTACAACACATAGTACAGTATTGTTTGGAAATAAAGCGATTCACGAAGAGATTTTGAACCACTATTTGAATCCTTACCGAAATGAACTTATAGCTATGCAACAACGTTATCAATAAAAAGGGTGAGCATATTGACATGCTCACCCTTGTATATATTCTAATAGCTTAAAGATTAAAACCAATCATTTTCTCGATACTTCTTTTTCAATGAAAAGCCATAACCTAACGTCGCCATTAATAAAATAAATGTAATCAACATCCAGAACATATTTGTTGCTGCGATTGCAAAGCTAAATGTTGTTAAAAAGAAAACAGCAAGTAGTGCAAGTATGAAAAAAATAGTTTTAGACTTTTGCATCTTTATTCCACCTAACTGTGTCGTCATTTCATTTATATGATATAATAAACGAGTTGCAAAAGAAAGTGGTAATTTACTCAAGAAAGGAAATTAATGTATGACTAAATTTAGAGAAGATGTTCGTAATATTGCGATTATCGCTCACGTTGACCATGGGAAAACGACTTTGGTTGATGAATTATTAAAACAATCTGGAATTTTCCGTGAGAATGAGCACGTAGCTGAACGTGCAATGGATTCAAACGATCTTGAAAGAGAACGTGGGATTACCATCTTAGCGAAAAATACTGCAGTTGATTATAAAGGGACACGTATTAACATTCTAGACACACCTGGACACGCTGACTTTGGGGGAGAAGTAGAACGTATCATGAAAATGGTAGACGGTGTTGTCCTTGTAGTGGATGCTTATGAAGGCACGATGCCTCAAACACGCTTTGTATTAAAGAAAGCATTAGAACAAAATTTAAAACCAGTAGTTGTAGTGAACAAAATTGATAAGCCATCTGCACGTCCTGAAGGTGTAGTGGATGAGGTTTTAGATTTATTTATTGAATTAGATGCTAATGATGAGCAGCTTGAGTTCCCAGTTGTATATGCATCAGCAATTAGTGGTACAGCAAGTTTAGATGCGGATAAACAAGATGAAAACATGCAATGCTTATATGAAACAATCATTGAGTATGTACCTGCACCAGTTGATAATCGTGATGAGCCATTACAATTCCAACCAGCATTGTTAGACTATAACGATTATGTTGGCCGAATTGGCATTGGACGTATCTTCCGTGGAACGATGCGTGTTGGGGAGAATGTATCATTATTAAAGTTAGATGGAAGTGTTAAAAATTTCCGTGTAACTAAAATATTTGGTTATTTTGGTTTAAAACGTGAGGAAATTCAAGAAGCATATGCTGGAGATTTAATTGCTGTATCAGGAATGGAAGATATCAACGTGGGTGAAACGATTACACCTCAAGACCATCAAGATAAACTCCCAGTATTACGTATTGATGAACCTACATTAGAAATGACTTTCCGAGTAAATAATTCACCATTTGCTGGACGAGAAGGACAATTTGTTACGGCACGTCAAATTCAAGAACGTTTAGACAATCAATTAGAAACAGACGTATCTTTAAAGGTCACACCAACAGATTCACCGGATGCGTGGACTGTAGCGGGTCGTGGAGAATTACATTTATCGATTCTAATTGAAAACATGCGTCGTGAAGGTTTTGAACTTCAAGTATCGAAACCTCAAGTTATTTTAAAAGATATAGATGGAGAACTTCATGAACCATTCGAACGTGTACAAGCTGAAGTACCAGAAGAATACGCAGGTTCTGTCATTGAATCGTTAGGTCAACGTAAAGGTGAAATGGTAGACATGACAACGACAGATAATGGCTTAACACGCTTAATCTTTAATGTACCGGCAAGAGGTTTAATTGGATATACGACTGAGTTCATGTCTATGACACGTGGTTACGGTATCATTAACCATACGTTCGATGAATTTAGACCACGCATTAAAGGACGTATTGGTGGTCGTCGTAATGGTGTATTAGTTTCTATGGATCAAGGTAGTGCAAGTGAATATGCAATTTTAGGTTTAGAAGACCGTGGTATCAACTTTATGGAACCAGGTACGGAAGTCTATGAAGGTATGATTGTTGGTCAAAATAACCGTGAAAATGATTTAACTGTTAATATTACAAAAGTTAAACATCAAACAAATGTACGTTCAGCTACTAAAGACCAAACAGAAACTATGAAAAAGCCACGTATCTTAACGTTAGAAGAAGCATTAGAGTTTATCAATGATGATGAACTGGTGGAAGTAACACCTGAAAATGTACGTTTGAGAAAACGTATTTTAAATAAAGGTCAACGTGAAAAAGAAGCGAAACGTTTGAAACAAATGATGGAAGATAATGAATAATTATAAAAAGCAATGTCACTATCATATAGTGATGTTGCTTTTTTATGTATAATGGAATGCCAAAAATGTCATCGTTGTGGGGGCGATACAACGAAATCAAAGATTTCTGTATCGCTCTCAAGTCGAGTTGTTTTGTCGGTTTTTGTTCTTGTATTACACTGTAAGTAGTTGATTAAGGAGGTTTTTTTATGGAGGAACGTTTTAAACCTTTATTTGAAAGTGTGGTTTTACCTAATGGCAAACGGATTAAAAATAAGTTTGTTTTAGCTCCTTTGACGCATACGCTTTCGAATGATGACGGTACGGCATCTGATCGTGAAATAGCGTTTATGAAATCAAGAACGCATGATGTAGGGATGGCCATTACGGCTGCAAGTTATATTAATATTGAAGGTAAAGCTTTCCCAGGCCATCCTTCCATTTCTAAAGAAGCGGATTTAGAAGGATTAACTGAACTCGCACGTACGATTAAACAAAATGGAGCTGTCGCTATTATGCAAATTCATCATGGTGGCGCACGAGCGCTTCCTGAATATGTTCCAAATGGCGATGTTAAGGCGCCAAGTCAAATTGAAGATTATGGATATGGTAAACAACAACCCCATGCTTCTAGGGCAATGACAGCTGAAGAAGTTGAGGCAGCGATTAAAGATTACGGGCGTGCGACAGCACTCGCAATTCAAGCAGGATTCGATGGCATTGAAATACACGGTGCGAATCACTATTTAATACATCAATTTGTTTCACCATATTATAATCATAGAGAAGATAAATGGAAAGATCCTTTTGGATTTTCTAAAGCCGTTATTGAAGAAGTATTGGAAGTGAAAACGGCGTTAGCACCACGTGATTTTGTGATAGGTTACCGGTTTTCACCGGAAGAAGCTGAGAAACCCGGTATTACGATGGAGCATACACAACGATTAATTCAGGAACTTATAACCTATCCACTTGATTATTTACACGCGTCACTCATGGATATTCAATCTGTTACGAGAGAGGGAAAGTATGCTGGGGCAACACGGATAACGTTACTAAAACAATGGATAAATCAAAAAATGCCACTCATTGGTATTGGTTCTATTTATTCAGGTAATGATGCTTTGAAAGGGTTAGCGCTTGGGGCTGATTTTGTAGCGTTAGGTCGAGGGTTATTACTCGATCCCCACCTTATTGAAAAAATTGAACATGGTAAAGAAGACGAGATTGTCAATGTATTTGATGCTAAACGAGAAGACCATCATCAATTGCCGGACGAATTGTGGCAATTATTTAATAAGGGTCGATATCCAGTTCCTAAAAAAGAAATATAGAATGAATCAATGTGGTAGTATGAGTTGAAATGATAAAGCCTTTAAAGTTCATTGTCTTATGAATTTTAAAGGCTATTTTTCGCTTTGTATAGAAAGAGACATCTTATACGATTTGAAATCAATCATTGTCAATCGTGAAGTTAAAGTGGTGAAAGTGGATCATTGTAAAATGCATCAAAGCAGTAGTGTTGTTACTACTTTGATGCATAAAATAGGTGTGGAACATTACATATTATTAGGATCGAGACGATTCATTTTTTTCTGAGCTATTATGAATGCTTGTTTCTTTAGGTAATCGTTGTTTCGGTGTATCTAAACGACTTTTACATTCATCGCACATAAATGTTTGAATAGGATTATGCTTTAAGCGTTTGGCAATGAGCGTATTCTCATCTAAAAGAACCTCTGTATCGCATATTATACATGTTACTTTCCGCATTTATAACACCTCAATATGAGTAACATAATCAAATTGATAACGCATTCCTTCCTCTTGTTGATATACAAAGCTGTCTACGGCATTATCTTTATAGAGTCTTTTGCCATCTTTTGAGAATTGAAAAAATAAATAAGGTAACAGCTGAAATGGTATATCGATATGCTCCGTATCATTTGATAGACGAATAATAGAAGCACTGTCCAATGGTTCCGCATTCTTGAAAAATGGTGTCATGTTAATCACAAACGATCCTTCAAGTACAGCGCGTTTTTTATAATCGATTTCAGAATTTAAAGTTGGTGGGTTAGTTTGTCCTTCTAATATCGCCCGATTCCATTCGCGATTATCTTCAAATTTTATAGGTTTTTCACCATCAAAGACACCATTTTTTAAATCGTCGATACGTATTTTGCGGTCATCGAAAATCCATGTAGAACTATCTAACGTAATAGGAAATTTTACCGCACCTTTAATTTGAATCATGAACATGCACTCCCTCAAGTAAACTAAATTTATTTTATCATACTTGAGACGGAGGCGTATGAAATACACTTGCTTTTTAAAATGGGTTAAGATAAACTTTTAACATGAAGATAAAATTATGGGGGGACTATGTCATGAGCAAGCAAAAAAATATTAGCAATGCGGCATACGACCAGTTAAATGCAGACGCAGACAGAATTTTACAGCTCATTAAAGTTCAAATTGATAACTTAACATTGCCACAATGTCCTTTATATGAGGAAGTTTTAGATACGCAAATGTATGGGTTACAAAAAGAAGTTGATTTTGCTGTGAAACTCGGTTTGGTTGATAAAGAAGACGGTAAAGCATTAATGCTTCGCCTTGAAAAAGAGTTATCAAAACTACACGAAGCGTTTACAAGAGTTTAATTGCGATTGAAAATCCATGCTGAGATTTTGGCGCAATGACGCTTTGTATCTGCGATGAATTGGATGATCATATCATATGAATAATATAAAAAGTTTATTTCGATATATTTTGAGATCCTCTAAATATATCGATTTTCCATTATTAATCACTTATCTTGCACTATGTTTTATTGGTTTAACAATGGTGTATAGTGCAAGTATGGTAGCAGCTACGAGAGGAACACTCACCGGTGGTGTATCTGTTCCGGGTACATATTTTTACTCTAGACAACTTATTTATATCGGTATCGGTTTTGGTATCGTATTTTTTATCGCTTATTTGTTAAATGTCAGACTTCTGAAATCGCCTAAATTTCAAGTTGGAATGATGGGATTTATCGTAATGTTACTATTGGCGACTTTAGTTATAGGATCTGAAATTAATGGGTCACGAAGTTGGTTAAATTTAGGTTTTATGAATTTACAAGCTTCTGAGCTTTTAAAAATTGCTATTATACTTTATGTGCCATATATCATTGAACGAAAAAGACCACAAATTCAACGAGATCCAACAGCGATTCTGTGGCCTATTATCTTTGTAGGCCTTATTATTGGGCTGGTTTTATTACAAAAAGACGTGGGTCAAACGATGCTGATTTCAGCAATTTTCTTCTCAATCATTTTATACGCTGGTATTGGAATTAAAAACTTTTTGAAAATTGGTTTCTTCAGTTTGTTAGGTCTTTTTGTTGTTGTTATCATCATCGTTGTTTTTAGAATTAATATTTTACCGTCATACCTTACAGCGCGCTTTAGTGCTCTCGAAAATCCTTTTAACTTTGAAGATGGCATAGGCTATCACCTTGCTAACTCACTTCTAGCTATCGGTAATGGAGGGATTTTTGGAAGAGGTCTAGGTAATAGTATTATGAAACTCGGGTATTTACCTGAACCCCATACCGATTTTATATTTGCAATTATTGCGGAAGAATTAGGTTTAGTGGGTGTACTCATTGTTTTAAGTTTATTGTTCTTTATCGTATATCGTTCGTTTGAACTTGCTTCTCGCACAACGTCCTATTTTTATAAATTGGTTTGTGTTGGTATAGCAAGTTATATCGGTATTCAAACGTTTATCAATTTAGGAGGGATTTCAGGATTAATTCCTTTAACAGGGGTTCCACTACCTTTTATTAGTTTTGGAGGATCCTCAATGATTAGTTTGAGTATTGCGATGGGATTATTGCTAATTGTGTCTAAACAAATTAGATATGAGCAAGCGCGCAAACGATATATAAAGAAAAATAATATGACTTAAAACAGTAACGAGAGCTTTGAATCTAAAAGTTTGATATGATTCTAAGTTCTCGTTTTTTATTTTGACTTTTGAGTGACGACAACTTAAAATAAATGTGGTAATAACAAAAATCTATCAAGAGTAATAAGTAATATTTATAACCTTGAGAATTTATTATAGGTCATTTGAATCATGAAAAATGACTTTGACTTTTAACTTCTTTACAGATTTTGATATACTAGTAATTATATTTTTAGAATTTTCGAACTTTTTAGGAGGTTGGCTTCATGAAACGCATTCGTAAATTATTAGTCGCAAACCGTGGGGAAATTGCCATTCGTATCTTTAGAGCAGCAACTGAGCTAAATATAAAAACTGTTGCTATTTATTCAAAAGAAGATATGGGGTCATTACATAGATATAAAGCTGACGAATCATACCTCGTTGGTGAAGATTTAGGTCCAGCTGAAAGTTATTTAAATATTGAACGCATAATTAAAGTAGCCAAAGAAGCTGATGTTGATGCCATTCATCCGGGTTATGGTTTTTTAAGTGAAAACATGCAATTTGCTAAACGTTGTGCTGAAGAAGGTATCATTTTTATCGGCCCTCATCTTGAACATTTGGATATGTTTGGTGATAAGGTAAAGGCGCGTACAACTGCGATTAAAGCAGATTTACCTGTTATTCCGGGAACTGATGGACCTGTTGAAGGTTTTGAAGCAGCAGAGGTTTTTGCAGAAGAGGCTGGATATCCATTAATGATTAAAGCGACCGGTGGTGGTGGCGGTAAAGGTATGCGTATCGTTCGAGAACCTTCTGAACTAAAAGAAGCATTCACTCGTGCGAAATCTGAGGCAGAAAAGTCATTTGGCAATAGTGAAGTGTACATTGAGAAGTTTATCGATAACCCTAAACATATAGAAGTACAAATTATTGGTGATGAAGAAGGGAATATCATTCATTTATATGAACGTGATTGTTCTGTCCAAAGACGTCATCAAAAAGTTGTAGAAGTTGCGCCGTCAGTCTCATTATCTGATGAATTAAGGGAACGTATTTGTGCATCTGCGGTTGATTTAATGAAAAAAATTAATTATGTAAACGCCGGTACAGTTGAATTTTTAGTATCGGGGAATGAATTTTATTTTATTGAAGTCAATCCTCGTGTCCAAGTAGAACATACTATCACTGAAATGATCACAGGTGTTGATATTGTTAAAACACAAATCTTAATCGCTGATGGAGAAAATTTACATGGTGAAGCAATCAGCATGCCTTCTCAAGATGAAATTAAAACTTTAGGATATGCCATTCAATGTCGTATTACAACAGAAGATCCGACACAAGATTTTATGCCAGATACGGGTCATATTGTTGCTTATCGTTCAAGTGGTGGTTTCGGCGTACGTCTTGATGCAGGTGATGCTTTCCAAGGTGCTGAAATTTCACCGTACTACGATTCTTTACTCGTGAAAGTATCGACACATGCGATTAGCTATAAAGAAGCGCGTGAAAAAATGGAACGTTCACTACAAGAAATGCGTATTCGAGGCGTGAAAACAAATATTCCATTTTTACGTAATGTGATTAATCATCACAAATTTGCCTCAGGAGATTATACAACAAAATTTTTAGAAAATGCGCCTGAATTATTTGTGATACAACCTTCACGCGATAGAGGAACAAAAACATTAGAATATATAGGTAATGTTTCAATTAATGGTTTTCCAAATGTTGATAAGCGACCGAAGCCAACGTTCGAACCAGCTGAATTACCTGAAGTAAGTTTCAATGAGATTAAAGCATTACGAGGTACGAAGCAATTATTAGATGAAAAAGGTCCGCAGGCCGTAGCAGATTGGGTTAAAGCGCAAAAAGATGTATTAATTACAGATACAACGTTCCGTGATGCACACCAATCGTTATTAGCAACGCGTGTGCGTTCTCATGATTTACTAAAAATTGCACCTGCAACAGCCAAAGTGATGCAAAATAACTTCTCATTAGAATTATGGGGCGGTGCGACTTTTGATGTGGCATTTAACTTCTTGAAAGAAAATCCATGGCAACGACTTCATGATTTAAGAAAAACAATTCCAAATGTGCTCTTCCAAATGCTATTACGTGCTTCGAATGCTGTGGGCTATAAAAACTATCCTGATAATGTCATTCAAAAATTTGTAAAACAGAGTGCAGAAGCAGGTATTGATGTTTTCCGTATTTTTGATTCATTGAACTGGGTTGAACAAATGAAAGTTGCTAACGAAGCCGTTCAAGAAGCGGGGAAAATATCTGAAGGTACGATTTGTTATACCGGTGACATTTTAAATCCAGAACGCTCTAATATTTACACATTAGACTATTATGTCAAACTTGCGAAAACGTTAGAGCGAGAAGGCTTTCATATGTTAGCGATTAAAGATATGGCTGGCTTATTAAAACCACGCGCAGCCTATGAACTTATTGGAGAGTTAAAAGCAGCAGTAGATTTACCAATTCACTTACACACGCATGACACTAGTGGTAATGGAATTATCATTTACAAACAAGCGATTGATGCTGGCGTAGATGTGGTTGATACGGCTGTAGCTGCTATGTCAGGGCTAACGAGTCAACCAAGTAGTAACTCACTGTATTACACGTTAGATGGATTCGAAAGAGATTTGCGTATGGATATTGATGGTCATGAAGCGTTATCTCATTATTGGGATGCGGCACGTGCATATTATAGTGACTTTGAAAGTGATATGAAATCACCGCATACTGAAATTTATCAACATGAGATGCCAGGTGGGCAATATTCAAATTTACGTCAACAAGCGAAAAGTCTAGGACTAGGTGAGCGCTTTGGTGAAGTGAAGAAAATGTATCGTCGTGTCAATTTCTTATTTGGTGATATTGTCAAAGTGACACCTTCGTCAAAAGTTGTAGGAGACATGGCATTATACATGGTTCAAAATGATTTGGATGAAGAAACAGTAGTTCGTGATGGTCATAAATTAGACTTCCCAGAATCTGTCGTTTCATTCTTCAAAGGCGAAATTGGACAACCTGTTAACGGCTTTAATCAAGCATTGCAACAAGCTGTATTAAAAGGGCAAAAACCACTCACAAAGCGCCCAGGTGAATATTTAGAACCTGTGGACTTTGATGCTTTAAAAGAGGAGTTGCAACAAAAGCAACAACATAAAGTCACTGAAGAAGATGTAATTAGTTATGCGTTATACCCTAAAGTTTATGAGCAATATATTCAAACGTTTGAAAAATTTGGGGATGTGTCTATTTTAGATACGCCGACTTTCTTCTTCGGTATGCGCGACAATGA
The DNA here is from genome assembly GCF_002901865.1 of Staphylococcus agnetis. Lineage (GTDB taxonomy): Bacteria > Bacillota > Bacilli > Staphylococcales > Staphylococcaceae > Staphylococcus > Staphylococcus agnetis. The sequence goes on along the minus strand of NZ_PPQF01000070.1, from coordinate 555 downwards.
AACAGTAGAAATTGAAATCGATAAAGGTAAGATATTAATTATCACACTTAAAACCATTACAAAACCTGATGAAAATGGTATGTGTACAGTATTTTTTGATATGAATGGTCAAGCGCGTCGTGTGCGCATTAAAGATGAAAATGTTCAGTCTTCAAAACGCGCAAAACCAAAAGCAGATAAGTCAAATCCGACTCATATTGGTGCACAAATGCCAGGGACTGTATTACAAGTAGATGTCAGTGAAGGCGACGAGGTTGAAGCAAATCAATCTCTAATTATTACTGAAGCTATGAAAATGGAAACAACGGTTCAAGCGCCATTTAAAGGTATAGTGAAAAAAATTCATGTATTTCCGAATGATGGCATTGAAACAGGAGACCTTCTGATTGAAGTTGAACAAGCAGAATAAGTAAGTAGTGTTTCATAATATAACACGTATAGAATCTATAAACCGATAGGGGCTGGGACATAATTCTCAGCCAAAAAAAGAATCGATTAGGTAAAATCATTTTTACTCAATCGATTCTTTTTATATATTATTTTAAAAAAATAAAG
>NZ_PPQF01000069.1 GCF_002901865.1 Staphylococcus agnetis | reverse complement strand
CAGAAATAAACGGATCATTTTTAAATTTCTTTTTCCCTTCTTTAATGTACATTCCATAAGTAATTAGTGGCGTCTTTTCAAAATCATCCAGTATCATTTTATAATTACTTTCACTACCATAACCTGCATCAGCTACAATATACTCAGGAATGTCACCATATAATGCTTTCATTTCATTCAAAAACGGCCCTAGCGTTCTCGTATCTCCTGGTTTATTATACACGCCGTAGGCTAGTATAAATTGGTTATTCGTTGCTATTTGTAAGTTGTAGCCTGGCTTTAATTGCCCATTTTTCATGTGGTCATCTTTCATTCTCATAAATGTCGCATCATGATCTGTTGTTGAATAGCTCTTTCTGTCACCATAAATTTCCTTTTGCTTCTCATACTTAATTTTACGTTCTCTAAAATCATTAATTGCTTTTTTGCTTTTTTTAATTTGACTTCGTTGTTTTCTCAATGTTTTACGTTCTTGCGTATTGCCTGTGTTCTCGATTTGAGAAGTTAAATTTTTTTCTTTGTTCTCGAGATATGTTTCAATTTGATTCATATCTTCTTTAGACAACTCTTCTGAGGATTCTTTTTTTATTTCTGGAATGATTTCCTCAGCTACCAAAGTTTCATAAAGTGTGTTGGACTTTTCGACAACCGATTGGCTGAATCTTTCGGTATTTGCGAGCCATTGAAACGTATATTTATTGGCATTTGCTTCAAGCTTAGTTCCATCGATGTAAACAACATCTTCAGATATTAATTTATCTTCGATTAACTGCGCTCTAAAACCAACAAATAAGGTCTGTAAAATTCCCATCATATGTGGATTCACTCTGAACCTATTTATAGTTCTGTAAGAAGGTGTTTGCCCTTGGGCAAGCCACATGAGGCGACAACTATCTTTAAGAAGGAATTCTATTTTGCGTCCTGAAAAAATAGATTGAGAATAGCTATAAAGAAGTATTTTTAACATCATCTTCGGATGATAAGAAGAGGGCCCTCTATGATTGTAATAGTCATTGAATTCTGAATCAGGAATGGACTCAACAAGATGATTAATAATAGTAGAAACATCATTTTCTGGAAATGTAATTTCCGTTTCTATTGGTAGTGTGAGTTGAGACATGTTATAATTTTTATACATATAAAGTTCCTCCGTATCATTTTGTTTGTCGTTATTCATTATTATACGTGAGGGCTTTATTTTTTT
>NZ_PPQF01000007.1 GCF_002901865.1 Staphylococcus agnetis | reverse complement strand
ATGCACGTGCCTCAATCATTTTAAACCGATATGACTATATATGACCGGTCAATATATATTTTAGGAGTTTATTTAATGAATTTTGACGCTTTATACTTAAAATATGAAAAATTTTTACATTACTTACTAAAAAGGTACTATATATCTTATAATTATGATGAGATTTTTCAGATGCTTTTAATACGACTATGGGAATTGCAAGTTCATTTTGATATGTCGCGTTCAAGCGATTTTCATCGTTATATACGCACGAAACTTCATTATTACCTTTTAGATCTTATAAGAAAAGAGATGCGAATACCTTTAACCTGTGATATCGACAATCTTACCACCACAGTACAATCTGCACATATTCCCCTGCAATTATCCTTAATCACACATCAATTATCTTCCAAGCAAGCCAAATGGTTAAACCTTCACCTCAGCGGTTTTACCCAAAAAGAAATCCACGAAATGATGCATTGCTCACTGAGTTCAGTTAAAAACTATAAAAAACAAACTTATGCCATTTTAAAAGCACAGTTAGATTATAATTAAGAAAGGATTTCTTTAATGACGCAGTTTAATACCCTTCTATATTTCGAAACATCTTGCGCCATGACACACCAGCTCAATATACAGTTCAAACACTTTAATCTTCACTCTTCGCTAACAATGACCGCATTTTTAAAATCGTTACTCCAAAACCACCACAAACATTATTCCACTCAAATAAAGTTATCATCAGAAATGTTAAACATCGGCCAATATATACCGATTTTCATTACTCCTGAACTGATTCTTTGCCCCTTGTTCGCAAAACGTTCCACATATCAAGTCTATATCAATATGACACAAGTCATCGGGATGTCATCAATACAAGAGTGTACTCGCATTATTTTTAATAATAACCAACACTTGGTTGTTGAACAATCTATCACATTTTGTTCAAAAAAATGGAAAGAAAGTTTATTTTTAGGTCAATTAATTCTAAGTCAATCTATTTAGTTTAAAGTCAATTAAACGCTTAGTTAAATAGCCGTTGACAGGCTTTATAAAAACTACAGCAATTACAATCATGATAATACTTGATATAAATATCAAGATAACGTTATTTAAGCCTAGAGTTGCTGTGGGTGTTATAAAATATTTAATAGACGATAAAGACAATAATAAACCTGTAATCAAAATTCCAAGTAGCAATGTATTTGCAATCATTAAACCTAATAATGTGGTCAATAAATGTAATTGTGACTTCGGTTGATTATTGTATACATGCCTTGATAAAAACGAGATGACAAATTGATTTTGTGTACGGTATTGAGCTTTAAAAGTCGCTGCATTAAGAGATTCTAACTCTGAATGTAAAATGCTACGTTCTTTTTTATTCAAAAACCATAATTGTTTTTCAATTTTAGTTTTAAACGTTTTTTGTCCCATGATGCACTCCTTTGTCTTTTATATTATTTAAAAAGACTCAAACCTTCGTAAAATATCGAAGTGTTTGAGTCTCTATTTTTCAAAACGATTCGATTATAAAATACTTAATCCCGAGCTTTGAATATCTTTAGCAAATCCTTTAACAGTATCAACAGATAATTCATCAATATCTCTACCGATATTTGAAATTTTCTTAACCACATCACCAGGGCACGTAATAATATCTGCACCAATTTCATCTGCTTGAATCACATTAAATAATTCACGACAACTTGCCCATAGTAATTGAACACCTTGCTTACTATGTGTCACTTTTACAGATTCTTTCATTAATGGTAATGGATCTACACCCGTGTCAGCGATTCGCCCTGCAAAAACTGATACATATGTTTCAACACCTTCAGTAACTGCATCAGTAATTGCTTTTACTTGTTCAATTGTGTAAACTGCTGTCACATTGAGCTTAACACCTTTAGCAGATAACTTTTCAATTAAAGGTAACATAGATTCACCTTTTGTGTTGACAATAGGTATCTTGACGAAAATATTCTCACCGAATTGTTGAATGATTTCAGCTTCTTTTTCCATCGTTTCCATATCATCTCCAAATACTTCGAATGATACAGAAGCATCAGGAATTGCCTCTACAACTTCTTTTGCAAACTGCGTGTAATCTTTAACACCCGCTTTTGCCATTAAGCTTGGATTCGTCGTAAATCCGTCTACTTCTTTATTTTGATACGCTTGTTTCATTTGATTGATATCTGCACCATCGGCAAATACTTGTACATTTAATTTTTTCATAATGTCCTCCTAGATGTATAAGTTGATATTAATGTTATATCATTTTTTAGGATAGAAATGCTATATTTACGCTTGCAGATGATGAAAGTATCCATTTTTTTAAGAAAATAAAATATAATATGATATGATATTAAACGATAAGGAGGCACACGCATGTCAAAATCAAAGAAATATTTTTATTTAAGTGTATTATTTTTGCTACTTAGTTTATATTGTAATGCATTCAATCCACTTTTACATGTGCATTTTAATAGTATCGTAAAAATTATTATCGTAAGTGTATTTGTTAATGCACTCATTCTTGTCTTCACTATTATATTTGCTGACAAATCTATTAAATATTTGCCTGAAAGCAAAAGTTGGATTCACCGTGCGGCGAAGATAATGCCATGGATTATTTTTTGTGTTTTATTATTTCAAATTGCATCAGCATTATACTTATTCGGCATTATTTAAACTCATAGAGGGGGTTAATCATGGGGTATTTATATATTTTTGTAGGGGGTGCTTTAGGCGCGTTAATACGCTACATGCTCTCTTTTCTCCCTTTATGGCATGGTTTACCAATAGGCACATTCCTTGCCAATATGTTTGGCGCTTTTTTTATGGGATTTTTATCAACGTATTCGCTTCGTTTTCTAGAAACGCATACTTATCTAAAAAAAGGGATTACAACAGGATGTTTAGGCGCACTAACAACATTTTCTACATTTCAGTTTGAGGTATTCACATTTATTTCAATCAACGCATGGTTTACAGGCTTTTTATACCTCACCTTGAGTAGTTTATTAGGCATCGTCTGTTGTATTTTAGGTTTGAAGTTAGGGGATGATGTTTCATGAACATCCTACTCATCATCTTAGGAGGCGGACTTGGGGCAACTTTTCGCGCTTTATTGACAAACATCTTTAATAAATTGAAATTCACCACTTTTCCTATCGCCACATTATTTATCAATTTAGCCGGTTGTTTTATGTTTGGTATATTAAGCCCATTGCTCATATCTGAAAGTCACTCAACCCTTTTTCTTACAGTTGGTGTGCTCGGTGGCTTCACTACTTTTTCTACTTTACAACTTGAACTTTCCTCACTTATCAAACAACAAAAATGGGTTCAAGTTATACATTTACTTTTTTTTCAATATATAGGTTGTTTAGTGTGTGTCATTGCTGGTTACGCAATTTCACAATATTTTTTTAACTAAACATCTCTAATGTAACGTGAAATCTTTAAAAGCATTTAAGTCAACTTAACAATAATAGAGTAATTGTATATCATTCATCAACCTATATTAATAACAGACACTTAAAGCCACCAACATGTGACTAAATAAATGTTGGTGGCTTGTTTTACTAATCATAAGTCTATCATTAGTCGTTTGTAAGAGATTATTTTCCGTTAAAAGTTAAAGGGTCAGGACCTATACGCTTATTTTGATTTAAAGCATTTAATTGATCCATTTGCTTTTGTGATAACTCAAAATCAAAAACGTTTATATTTTCCTCAATACGTGTTGGCATAATAGATTTAGGTATTGTCACAACACCTTGTTGTATATTCCATCTCACAATCACTTGAGCTGGAGATTTGTGAACTTCTTTTGCAATACTTTGTACAGAATCATCAGATAAAATTTGCGCATTCATTAATGGAGACCAGGATTCCATTCTAATATTTTGAGCTTCAAGGTACGCTTTTAAGTTTTCTTGTGTTAAATAAGGATGAAATTCGACTTGATTAATGACGGGTTTAATTGAAGTTTCTGATAATAGTTGATCCATATGTTCAATATTAAAGTTACTGACCCCAATATTTTTAACTTTACCCGCTTTGTATAAGTCTTCCATCCCCTTCCATGTGTCAATCATTACTGTGTCATCTAGACCTGGCCAATGTACCAAATACAAATCTAAATAATCTAGACCTAATGACTTTAAAGATCTTTCATAAGCCGCTTCAACGTTGTGACGACCGTAATCTTGTAACCATAATTTAGAAGTTATAAATAAATCCTCTCGCTGAAGATGAGATGCAGCGAGTGCTTCTTTAATGCCTTCTCCTACTTTTTCTTCATTGTTATAAATCATTGCGGTATCAATACTACGATATCCATGCAAAATGGCATGTTTAACCGCTTCTTTGGCTGTATCATCGTTTTGTACTCGAAAAACACCTAATCCAATTTGAGGCATCTCATTACCATTGTAAAATGTTACATTATTCATCATCTTCACCCTTTCTTTATTCAAATTAATCATAACGAAGGTTAAAACATACGTAAATTTTTTTGTCTTATTCTTAATAAAACACATGACCTACACTTGTAACAGTAGAATCAAAATAAGAGTAGGACACTTAATGCCCTACTCTTTCGCCTAGCCTATTATTTAATTGATTTAACATACATTGAAATTAAACTAGAAAGGCGACTGCACAATCTAATTAAATGATTCAATTTCGTCCATAATTGCTTGCAAATCATTCACATCATATTGAATGCGTCCGTGGAAAACAAACTTATTAAAGAACTCATCAAGTTGTGCAGGTCCGACTAATACTTTAGTTCCACTTTGTGAAGCATAATTTGAAATCGTGATGTCACCATCATGTCTTGGATTAAAATAAAGAATTGCTGTTGGCGCATATTTAAGGTTTAGCTTTTGTTGCAATGTCGTTGCCAGCTTTTCAATTGATTCAAGTTGAGACGTATAATCTACTACTGAAAGCGCTTGTCTCTCTTCATTTTGATCAAGTACAATCGTTTGAGGAGATTGTCCATCTAAATTTAACGTTTTAAATACGTGTTCCATCATAGGATTGTCTTTAAATTGATTTTGACTGACACCCTGGTATACATGTCCTTTTAACAATTCTGAATCAATAATATAGAGACCTGTACGTGTCAATACAAGATGACTAATTCGCGTAATGTCTTCTAAAGTGTTAGTTGGCATAAAGATATTCGCCATGATATGCATATCTTCAGGACGAATACGTTTTTCTTTAACTAGACGTTCTCTAATTCCCAATAAGCGCATATCAGTAATATATTCACTATCATTTTTTGAGAATAATTTTAATGCATCGATTTCACGATTTTTTGATGACAACATAGAGTCATATTGCTCTTTATGACGCGTATCTGATTTTTTCTTTTCAATACGTGCTTTTTCAAGAGCTTCCTTATGCTCATGATTTAATTTTTCTTCTTTAGATTGAAATTGATTCGAATACGTTTCTTTCACTTTTTTCTTACTGCGCAAGGCAAAGAGAAACATGATTAGAAACAAAAGTGCGAGGGCACTCGCAACGATTAACCCAATTTGAATGGGATCTAATTGTGACATGAACAATTACCTACCTTTTCTTCATTTGCTTTATTATCATCATTATATAAAAAAGCGAATCAAATCGCGAATCTTAATTAAGAAAACTTTATTTTAATGCTTCTACTGATTGTTTAAGAATATCGATCTTATCCGTTTTTTCCCATGGAACATTAATATCATTGCGTCCAAAATGACCATATGCAGCAGTTTGTTTGTAAATAGGACGTTGTAAGTCTAACATTTTAATAATCCCAGCAGGTCGTAAATCAAAGTTTTGTCTTACCGCTTCAATGAGGATACTTTCTGAAACTTTGCCTGTCCCAAACGTGTCGATTGAAATAGATACAGGCTGCGCGACACCAATTGCATATGCAATTTGGACTTCACATTTATCTGCTAGGCCTGCAGCGACAATGTTTTTAGCTACATAGCGTGCAGCATACGCAGCAGAACGGTCTACTTTTGTCGGATCTTTACCCGAAAATGCACCGCCACCATGGCGCGCATAACCGCCGTAAGTATCAACGATAATCTTGCGCCCTGTAAGACCAGCATCCCCTTGAGGACCACCGATAACAAAACGGCCTGTAGGATTGATAAAGAACTTTGTATCCTCATCGATTAACTTTTTATCAACTGTAGGATAAATCACATGTTTCTTTAAATCATCTTGAATATCTTTTAATTCAATATCTTCATGATGTTGTGATGAAATAACGATGGTATCAATACGTTTTGGTTGATTGTTTTCATCATATTCAACAGTAACTTGAACTTTACCGTCTGGTCTTAAATAACTTAACGTACCATCTTTACGCACCGTTGTTAAGCGTTTAGACAATTTATGAGACAAATCAATTGGTAATGGCATAAATGTATCTGTTTCGTTAGTGGCATAACCAAACATTAATCCTTGATCGCCAGCACCCGTATTTAGAACCTCATCTTGATTATCTTCACGATATTCTAAAGCGCGATCCACACCTTGTGCGATATCTGGCGATTGTTCATCGATTGCTGTAAGCACTGACATTGTTTTGTAGTCATAACCATATTTTGCACGCGTATAGCCGATTTCTTTAACCGTTTCGCGCACAACTTTAGGAATATCTACATATGTACATGTTGTGATTTCACCAGCGATTAACGCCATCCCCGTCGTAACAGTCGTTTCACATGCTACACGCGCATTAGGGTCACCTTTCAAAATTTCATCTAAAATCGCATCAGAAATTTGATCGGCAATTTTATCTGGATGTCCTTCAGTAACTGATTCTGAAGTAAATAAGCGTCTATTGTAAGTCATATTAAGCTCCTTTAAATTTTATTACGAAGTTCTCTCTGTGACTGAGCCAATAAAAAAAGCCTTTCACACTATAAAATAGAGAGAAGGCCTTTAACGTCCATTCGCTCTTATCGTTCAGACTATATATGTCTGCAAACGGTTTGGCACCTTTCTTCTATTGAAAGAAGAGGTTGCTGGGTTTCATTGGGTCCATGTCCCTCCACCACTCAGGATAAGAGAATCCGTTAGTCCTATATTACATAAATTTTTTAATAGTGTCAATTCAGTTTCGTCTTATGTTACACAAATATAAAAGCGATTTAACAACCTAATTATTTTACTATTTTTCTCTCCAAATTACCTAATTTTGGTATGGATTATGAAATCAATGTGTTATACTCTTGAATTGTAAAGGCTTACATTGCCGAAATAACTATTGGAGGGATAAAATCATGTCGTTTGACACACAAGCAATTGACGCTTTAAAAGACAAGCCTTCATCTCATTTTCAACTTACAACAACAGAACTTTATAACAAAATATTAAAACGAGACGAAGCTGAATTAACAGAACTCGGGGCCATCAATGCAAAAACGGGCGTTTATACTGGACGTTCTCCAAAAGATAAATATATTGTAGACAATCCTCAAGTAAAAGATGATATTGATTGGGGCACAATTAATCAACCTATTTCAGAGGAAAAGTTTTTAAACTTATACTATCAAGTGATTGATTATTTGGACAGTAAAGATGAGATATTTGTTTTCAATGGTTATGCAGGTAGTGATAAAGATTCACAGCTCGATTTAACAGTCGTCAATGAGTTTGCGTGGCATAACTTATTTGCACAAAATTTATTTATCAAACCAAACTCTAAAGAAGAGGCTGCAAAAATAAAAGCTGATTTTACGATTATTTCTGCACCTACATTCAAAGCAAATCCAGAAAAAGATGGCATTCGTTCAGAAACCTTTGTAATCATTTCGTTTAAGCATAAAACGGTTTTAATCGGGGGCACGGAATATGCAGGCGAAATGAAAAAATCTATTTTCTCTGTGATGAATTATTTATTACCAGAACAAAACATTATGAGTATGCACTGCTCGGCTAATGTAGGTAATAAAGGTGATGTTGCATTATTCTTTGGATTATCTGGTACAGGTAAAACCACTTTATCCGCTGATCCAAATCGTAAATTAATCGGTGATGATGAACATGGATGGAATGAAAATGGTGTCTTTAATATTGAAGGTGGCTGTTACGCAAAAGCCATTCATCTGTCAGAAGAAAAAGAACCCCAAATTTTTAATGCCATTCGATACGGTACTGTTTTAGAAAATTGCGTTGTAGATGAACATGGTTATGTGGATTTTGATGACAATAAACTCACTGAAAATACACGTGCTGCATATCCAATTCATCACATCGACAACATTGTCGTACCATCTAAAGCATCTCATCCAAATACCATCATTTTCTTGACTGCAGATGCATTTGGCGTGTTACCTCCAATTTCTAAATTAACCAAAGATCAAGCGATGTATCATTTCTTAAGTGGATTTACATCAAAACTTGCAGGGACAGAACGTGGTATTACAGAACCTCAACCCTCATTCTCAACATGTTTTGGCGCTCCATTCCTACCGTTAAATGCTAAAGTATACGCGGATTTACTTGGTGATTTAATTGACAAACATGATGTGGATGTATATTTAGTGAATACAGGTTGGACTGGTGGTAAATATGGTATCGGAAATCGTATCGAACTACGCCATACACGTAAAATGGTGAATGACGCTATTAGTGGCAAACTAAAAAATGCTGAGTTTGAAAAAGATCATATTTTCGGATTTAATATTCCAAAAGCGGTTGAAGATGTACCTACCACAATTTTACAACCAATCAATGCATGGACAGATAAAGAAGCCTATACTACGCAAGCAAAAGAATTAGTTGAACGTTTTAAAGAAAACTTCAAAAAATTCGGTGAAGATACTCAACATCTAGAACAAACTGGTGGCTTTAAAGGATAAATCAAAAGCTGTGATACATGATTTTCATGTACCACAGCTTTTTTTATTCTCTTCAATCGTCTCCATCCAAGATTGTATATATGCTAAAACTTTTTGCATCGCTTTAGGCTTAGGGACGTGTCCCTCTTCTAATTGATACAATGTGTCGAACATCACATCTTTTTGTTGAAGTCGTGCTTCTAACACATAGGCATGCTTAATCCCCACTTGGTGATCCTTGCCTCCATGAATAATGAGTACAGGTGGTGATGATTTCTCGATGAATTTTAAGGCATCCCGGGCTTCATATGCTTTTATTGCTTTTTGAGGATGACCTATCATGCGCTTTAACATGTCTCTTAAATCTACGCGTTCTTCAAACATTAATTTTAGGTCACTTACACCACCCCAAATGATATAGCTATGCACAGGAATACGTTGAAAAGTTAATAAACCTTGAATACCACCTCGCGAAAAACCTATAAAATGGATATAAGCTTTCGGATATTGAGATTTTAAAATCCTTGTTGCCACCTCGACATCATTTAAATCTTCGCCGGCGAATTCATCTCGTCCTTCACTGCCATTATTCCCTCTATAATAAGGCGCAAATACGAGTGTATGGGGCTGAATAAATTGCAGCAACCGCGCTAAACGAACGCGCCCCACTTGTCCTTTTCCACCTCTTAAATAGACAATAATACGTTTCACACATTTTTTGGGTGTGAGGCATAACCCTTTTACTATTAACCCATCTACGTAATAAGACAATTCTTCAACAACATGTGTTTGAATATCTGCAGGCATTAACTTACGTGTCGTAAAATCCAAGCTCCGTCATCCTCTCAACACATTTTAAAATGGCTGGGTCTTCTAACAAAAAACTTTTATCACCTTTAGGCACCTCTTCAATAGATTGAAAACGAATTGGGCCATGCGTTTCAAAATAGTCTACTTTAGGCTCAATCGCATCTATAATACAGACATAAACATCCTTTGTGAAAGACCGTTGCGCATTTGTTACAGTATATTGCGCAATATAGTAAGCTGTCTGTAAATGTCCACCTGTTTCCTCATAAATTTCCCTCGCTAACGCCTGAAGTGTTGATTCTCCTTTTTCACACTTACCCCCAGGGAACTCTATGCCTCTCAGACGATGCTTTGTAAATAACATTGTATTACGATACAATGTTAAACCTAACACATGATCTCCCGTAGGTTGGTCATTAGGTTTGCAATAACGTAATTTAATATGTTGATTTTTCTGGTCAATAAACTCCAATTCCTTTTCCCCTTTACAAACTGTGTTAAAATTAAGCTAAAATAATAAGAGGAGGCCTAAGCTTGAGACAACTATTTATATTACCTATACGATTTTATCAAAAATTTATATCTCCACTCACACCGCCATCGTGTAGATTTTATCCAACATGCTCAAACTATACCATAGAAGCGATTCAGGTTCATGGTGCGTTTAAAGGCACGTGGTTAGGGGTTAAACGTATTTTAAAATGCCATCCCCTACATAAAGGCGGCTTTGATCCTGTTCCTCTTAAAAAAGATAAAAAGCACTAATATGGCTCTAAAAGTTGACGATCAATTTGAGGCGGTTCAAATTTCAATTCACCTTGTTGAAGTTGACCTGACGTCTCACATAAATCATGTTCAAAGTAATAGCCGTGCGGTGTCACATCTCCTGCAAAATCACCATGAATACTAATTAGGGCTGTAAAATAACGACTTAAAGCCGTTTCATACATGCCACCAATAACGACTTTTAAACCTTTGTCTTGCAAATATGTCATAGCACTTAATGCTCTATCGATGCCTCCAAGACGAAATGGTTTAAGTACCACGACTGAAATCGGATACGTATGAATCAGTTGTAAAATACGTTCTAATGACGTAGCAGACTCGTCAATCGCTATTGGTGGCAGCATCCCTTTATCCCCCATCAACCTTAAATCTTCAAAAGGTTCCTCTATATATGCAATCTCTTCTTTCCCTAATGCATTTAAAGTAGGAATATTTGCCTCAGTCAAAGTTTGATTGGCATCTATACTCATTGGCACATCAGGATAAATCGTACGTATCATATGCACTTGTTCTAATATATCTGAAGACCACTTTAATTTTAGACGTGCAGTGTCATTCAAATTTAAAACTCTTTCATTGAAGTCCCCATTAATCGTTTGAACGGTTGGCACATTAAAAGTAGGTAGTGTATGAAATATCGGATATATTGCCATTATTAATGTAGCACGTGCAGCTGGCTTATCATTTAACTTATCTAACCAAGCTATAACTTCTTCAAAACGCGTAAATGTTTGATTTTTAATTGAACAAAACCATTGTGAAATGGCATGTTTAACATCGATAATTGTTTCTTTATAATACCAGTTGGTCTCAAATACATTTGCTTCTCCAAACCATTCTTTGCCTTGCTCATCAACCAAACCTATTACAAGAGTTTTCCGTTGTGTCATCGTCGTTTTAGGCGTCATGATAGGTTGTTTGAATTTTGGTGAAAAATTATAAAAATGAATGTCTATGAATTTCATTTTTCTACCTCTACTAAATGTTGACGTTGTAATTTTCCAGTACTTGTATAAGGTAACATTTCCACTATATAAATCGCTTTTGGAAGTTTAAATTTTGCAAGTTGCTCTTTCAAATAGTTTTCTAAAATAGGAATCACAGTTTCACCGAGTTCACTCACAATATATAATACGGGCACCGCACCCCATTTATCATCTGGTGTCCCTACACACATCGCATCTTTAACACCTTTTAGTGATTTGGCTTTCGATTCAATTTCAAAAGGATACACATTTTCTCCACCACTAATGATTAAATCTTTTCGCCGGTCATATATCGTTACATAGTCACCATCTATGCTTGCTATATCTCCAGTGTTAAAATAACCTTCCTCGTCAAACATTGAAGCGTTAATTGATTCAGGATAAAGATAGCCATTCATAACATTATCACCTTTAACAAATAGCACCCCATGCCCATCACTATTCACGTCTTTAATTTTTATACATTGTTGTGCACTTACACATCCTACCGTGTTAGGACGTTGATTCAACATTGCTGGTGATGCAGTTAAAAATTGAGAACATGTTTCAGTCATGCCAAACGAGTTGTAAATTGGAAGCTGATATTCTAATGCTTTTGTAATCAATGTACTATCTAATTTTGCACCACCAAGAAGAATTCTCTTAAGCGTGTAAGGTTTTTTCAACCCTGATTGCATTAAGCGAATTAACGTTTGCGGAACAAGCGAAAGATGTGTAATGTGTTTATGTTGTATGCATGCTAAAATAGCTCCATCGTCGAATTTTTCTTTTAAATACACTGTAAACCCATACAAAACACTTCTAATAATGATACTTAATCCCGATATGTGATAAATAGGTAAAACTGTTAGCCATCTTGACTCATCTGAAAATCCCAACGTTTCATAACAGGCTTGAGCACTTGCTTGATGATTTTTGAAAGTTTGCGGAACTGCTTTTTGAGGTCCAGTTGTACCTGATGTAAACATAATCGATGCGATGCGTTCCATGTTAAGAGGTTGTCGTCTAGCATTCGTCGTTGAATGAGAACATAATGCTGTATAGTTCATAATATGAAATTCTGACGCTAACTCAAGTGGCAACGTCGTAATAACATCTCTTACTTTGATTGAATTCAGTTGTTTTTCAATTTCATGACGTGTTAGACGATGGTTAATCATGACGATTTCAATACCATACAGCCAAGCCGCATGAATACATATGATGGCTTCAATTGAATTATTTACATATAATCCTATACGTGACCGTTCAAGTTGATTGAACTGTGCGCCTAGCTTCACAGCTTGATCATAAAGCGCTTTAAATGTTAATACACGCGTATCCGTCTCTACCGCAATTTTATTTGGCGCTATACGCGCTTGTGTTTCAAGCCAATGTTCCATGTATTAAACCTCCAACCACTATCTATTACCTATTATAATGCTAATTTTAATGACTTGCATAAGAATGACTCAAAATATTGACCAATTACTAATAAAGCGTGCTTTCTATTCATTTTAAGCACATACATATTAATATAGACAAGTGTAAAATTAGCAAACAACTCTACATCACACCTAATATACCACGCTAACTAAAGATGTAAATAAAATTGGAATAATGTCATTACAAATTACAGAATAGGGTAAAGTATTAAAAATAAACATAGAGGTGAAAAAATGGAGAAAAAAACACTCATAGAGAATTATATTGATTTAGCAGCTTCTAACAATTTAAAACTCGCAATTACATTAAAAGGTAATGTTGTATTTGGTAAACCTTATACATCAGATCATAGTGATAAATTTCAACAACAATTAAAAGAAATTAGTAATGACATTCAAGCGAATTTAAAATCACCCATTGGTTTTAATCTTAAAGATGTCACATTAGTGTCTGGAGATAAAAGCACATCGTTAGCGCATTTATTTATTTTCGTAGATGATATTACTGCTGTAACATTAGTAGATTAATGATTTATTATATGAATCGTTTATATATTCAAAATTGACCACAATAATCACTGTTCAATCACCTTCAAAACACTTTTTCAAGTGACTTTTGAAGGTGTTTCAAGTATGTATTATTCGTTTACAAATGAGCATATTAATTTAAAGCTAAAGTTCTCCTCAAACACTTTAGTAACGCAATATTCAGTATACTAGTTACTGCATACGCCATCGTTTTATTCAAGCGTGAATAAGGTTGTAAGGCATGAATGCTCTTACTATAGTAACCCTATAAATTACGTGTTTCTCATCCCTTTCTGTCTACGTAATGATGCGGGCGATTTGAGCAAAAACGTTGGTTTAGAACACAATATTTCCAACTCGTTTTGTCTCAGTCATTTATAGTTATATATTATTACAATTTTAATATATCTTTTTAACAACACCTTATACATAAAAAGAACTGAGACATACGAGCCCCAGTTCCGCTATCGCATCACACATTATCTTAAAGTATGTGCGCCTTCAATATTATTGTAAGCTTTTACTTTCATTGTTTTGTTTATTACGCTCGTTTTTTTGTTGCCATTCTTTTCGTGTCATAACATCATCTACTTGCATGTTTACTTCTACAACTTCTAATCCAGTCATATGTTTGACTTGTTCTTTAATCATTTCAGTCACTTTACGGAAAATTTTAGGTGCTGATTCACCGTATTCCAAAATAACTTTTAAATCAACCGCTGCTTGCTTTTCACCTACCTCAGCACTCACACCTTGAGTGACGTTATTACCATTTGAGAACGAACCACTTATGCTGTCTACAAAACCACCTTTCATATCTAAAATACCATTGACTTCACGTGCAGCAATACCAGCAATTTTTTCAACTACTTCATCTGTGAAAGTAAGACTATTTTTGAATTGTGGTTCACTTTGAGCGTTTTTTTCTTTTTCTTCACGTACTTTATCATTCACACCTGTTTGTTCATTATAAGCTTGTTTGAAATTTTGATTAGCCATCTAAAACACTCCTTTTAATTAATATTTTTTATATTTTCATCTAAACTAACTAAGTCTATTTATGAAATTCAAGAAATCTTGTGTACAATCTTTAATATACCCTAATCCTATTCCTACTAAACACAAAAAGGTTATTAGGATAGTTTTCCAAAAACCAAGTGTAATAAATAAAATAGCTAAAATTAGAAATACGAAAAAGCCAATAATACGCCATTGATATGCACGAAAAAAGATCGCTAACGTATCAACTGTAGCTTGGTGTGATTGGTGATTTTCATTATTATTCATGGAAACCCTCCTTTTTACAACTATACAACACGTGGCTCATTTGAATTTTTTCGTTGATCACGTATATTTATCTCAAGGGTACGCACAGGTATCTCCGCAAAGTGTTCCACACGTTCTTTAATGTCGTTGCGAATTTTCTCATTGAGCGTTTGTACATTTGTTGTACTTGTTGGTACTAAATAATCTACTTTGATATCAATATAACTATGATTCTTCTTATTATAAAGTTTAGAGATTACGTTAGGTTGACGGATATCATCATATTGTTTCAACGTATCGTAAACTGTATTTTCAAAAGATTTACGAGAAATATAAATATGACCGTCACTATAATCTTTATATAAACCTGGTTTTCGATACGTCGGTTTAAATGCGCTAAAGAATAATATTAAACCGATTAAAATTAATAGCCCTGCCAATCCAATCAATAATGGTTGAAACCAAATGAATTGGTAAAAATAATTTTGATATTGTTTTATGGATTGATGATCTATGTACATAAATAATAGAAAACCAACAATCACAACAATCAACAAGCCTAAAATAAAGTTCTTCAATCTTTTCATTATTATTCTCACCTCCTGAAAACATTAACTACTCTTAAATCTACCCTTGAAAAAATAATGAAAAACCTAATATGATAAAATTTATTAAAAGTATTCAATACCACGTCATGCTTTCTTGATTTGAAAATTTATTATTCATTTTTAATATTATATAATTGAAAATGAAAAACCGAGAAATTCAT
>NZ_PPQF01000068.1 GCF_002901865.1 Staphylococcus agnetis | reverse complement strand
AGATGTGTATAAGAGACAGATCCAATATTACCAACTATCCACAAAATAATGGATAAACTTAAACCAAAAATTGATAAAATCATTAAAAACCTCATAATATCTACCCCTTATTATATCGCAAATTTTTCTTCTGCTATAGAACTTGCTGAATCTTCCTGCGTTCTAAATGCTTCCGTCATTTCTTCAAATGGACAATGCACAACCATTTTTCCAACTCGGCCATAAAAATCACTAAAGATACATTGACCTTTCTTTAAATCTTTTAACATCTCCATATTCTCAGGGGATTCTTTCGAATACTCTAAATCCAAAGATTTTAATATATCTTCACGCTCATCTTTTTCATCGAACGCAAAATGACAACCAAAATTACCGCCATCATCATCAGCTTTATCACGTACAGATTGCGTAATAAACACTAATGAATTGTTTTCAGAACGTCCAGTACGTTTGATGCGTTTACCTACTTTTTTACCTTGTCTTGATGCACTAAATGCCCAACCCTCATCAATAAACAACGTTGTTTGTACTTCTCGACGAGAACCGAATTTTTCTAAAAACTTACCAATTAACAACATTAAGGTAATACCATTTTTTTCACTTGTTGAATAACCCGACGGGTCATCATCAGCTTTAGGCATATCTAGACCTTTAACCTGTAATATTGTTGCTTTTTCTTGAATGTTTAAAGCTGGATTTGAACCATCACTGAATACAAGTTTTAGGATATTGTTTTGAGTTTTCTCAAATAATAAATCACCCGCATTACTCACATGCTCATCATCATCATTTTGAAGTTTTTCAATAACATTCAGTGACCCCACTTGCTTACCGTTCTCACGTTCTTCAACTGTTTCAGTAATTGCTTTATAAATCGCTGTCTCGATGTGATGATAATTTTCAAAAGATTTAATTTCATCAAATACAGATTTCAACATCTCATTTGCCTCAATACCATCTAAAAATACAATAGGGTCTAAACAACCATAATTTGTCGCATCTTCATAATTCAGTGTGACATACTTAAATGTTTTTAAATGATTAATAAAAAGGGGATACTTTCGTTGCATTTCTTTATCATCAGTTACTCGATCGAACCATTCCGCAAATTCTGATTTAGGGTCCCAATAAATCATTTGACCTTTAAAAAACGATGTATATATCCATAATAATTTAGCTAAAAATGATTTACCTTTACCCGTTTGACCCGTAATCAATACATGTGGACTATCACTCGCTGCATTTTTAATACCTTTCGCAGCTAATAACAAACTAAACAATATAATATCTCTTGAACTTGCGATAGCTTCTTCACGACTAACAGACCTTAAAAATTTATCAATACGACCAATATAAAACCCTGTCTTTGTACCTAAGCTTTGCGTTACTCCAAATAAATTTTCAGCAATTCCAGTCGCTGTAGTACGCTGAATCCAATATTTATTAATAAACAAAGCATTACCATGTAACGACTGATAAAATAATTGTAATTGGTCAGCCAAAGGATTTACCGCATAAATTTCAGTTTCTTTTAACCGTTTAATTAAACGTTTCGCTTTACGTTTACAATCTTTAAAATCATCACTTTTAATCACAAACATAAAAACCCATTCCATAAAAACACCTGAGCCAGTCACTTCTTTTTCCATTTGATTTAATACAAATAGGTTATCTTGAATATCTTCAGACGCATCATCACCCGTACTCACTTTTTCTTTTGCTTGTGCTTTATGATTAATTTTTGCACGATCAAATTTTTTCTTAACTTTTTCATTTTCAACTATTTTAGCTTTTACATGACATTCAACTGGAAAGGGCATATTTTGTGCTTTCTCAAATAAATGTGTGTACTCCATATCTAAAGGAAAATCATCAACAACAACCGTTGTTGTATAAAATGTTTCGTTCTCATTTTCAACTTCTAAAACACTTAATTTAGTTGGGTCAATCACCGCATTATACATATCCGTTGACACACGTCGTGATGATTCTTCTTGAACATCATGCGTACCATTTGAAATAAATGGCTTACGTACAATATAAGCAAGTTCATTTTCACTTAGGCGTTCACCACCTATACCTAAAAAACTATCAGCTAAATCACGCTCATAAAGCTTATATTTTGATAACAATTTTTCATCTAAATCAACATCAAAACCGAAATTAGAAACAATACGTTCAGCTGTATTAGACAAAGTGCTTTTAAATATTTCTTTAACAGTTACTGCATCATCAGTTAACTCACGAAGTTTCACACCCATTACAAATGAATTATGTGTAATCATTTGTAATTCTTGTTCTAATACATCAATTGTCTCTTTGGCATAATATTCAGCAACATCAAAAGCATCATCATCAAAATCTTGACTAATTTCTTTAAATTTATTTCTTAAATCTAAATCATGGTCATACATTTCAAAATGAAAATCTTGATAACCTTTGATCGATTCTAAAAAGTATTTCATACGTTTTTTAGTTTCTTCTTTTGCATCATAATTGGCGGTTGAGATAGATTCAGAACGTACACGATAATAAGCCCAAACTTCACCAGACTTCGTTAATAATAAATTATCTTTTAAACCTACATAAGGCGCTTTCAAATTCATCTCATCACTCCAATAAAAATAGTCCCAAAAGGGACTATTTAAACGTTATTTTCTTATTTTGATAATGTACTTCTTCATCAAAACTATATTTTACATGTTTCATTTGAACATTAAGAATATACAAAATAAAATCCCACAAAAAGAAAAACAACTTTTTTCCGTCTTGTTTTAACTTAACAACATACTTCGTTAAATAATAAGGTGCAACTGTAAAATATATAAACATCAAGCCACTTATAGACATTATTAGTGGTTTCATTAAATAAAGAAAGGCGAGTAAAAAAACAATCCATATAATTATAAAAGTAACCCAAAAATCAACACGTAATCCTTTATTAATCTTCAAACCATCAGTAAATTCATACATTACAATGGGCTGTTCAAAAGTACGTTTTAAATTATAGGCTTTTTTATCCAAATTAAATCACCTCAGCCTCCAAATATCATTTCCCAAATACCCGCAAGCGCATTAAACACACGTTCTGGACCTTTACTCACTAAGAATAAAAGACCACCCACAATAAATAGCGCTAACATACGACCATATTTACCTGTAGCCCAATGAATAATACCAATAATTAATACAACGATACCAATACCTGTACCAACTTCACTACCAATCCAATTACCCAAACCATCAATTGATGGACGACCAGCACCAAAAACCATAAAATTTATAAAGTTATCCATAAACTAACCTCCAATAGAATTTGTCATACGTTCAACATAATATTTACCATCTTTTTCCGTTATTTCTAAGGTGTAATGTTCTAAATTCTCCAAAGGAGAATCTTTATCTTTCATTAATACTTCAACTTTCGCAATATAGTTTTCACCTTTAGGATATAAGCGCACTTCTTTAATATTTGAAACTTCTCTTGTACCCTCAAGACCTTCAGGATTATTCATTAAATAAGCCATATCGTCAGACTTACTTGAAGCATACTTATTAAAGAACTCTTCAATAAATGATTTAACTTTTGGATTATCTTCACGCTTATTATCTTTCAAATTATCTTCAACCATTTTCTCTTTAGTTAAATGACTATCAGGAATAGGGGTGAAATAAGGATATTCAACAACAACGTATTTATTATTCTCACTTTTAACAGGAATATTAATTAAAACATTTTGAGTCACTTTCCTATTTTTTTCTTCTGTTTTAGTTTCATATTCCTGTTTCTTGCCTTTTTCTGTTTTCTTCTTAACCTTTACTTCTTTCTTTTCAGTAATATTCACATCATAATTAACAATATACTGAATGATCGTCTGTTTATCTTTCCTCTTGATATTATAAAACTCTTTACTATTTAATTTTCTATCTGAGTCAGATGTTTTCTCATCAGGTACTTTATAATCAGATGGGAAAAATTTAGCTAAATTTTTATTTCTTTCCTCTAAATCTTTAGAATCACGAGGTACAGACATATATGTGTCTACAAAATCATCTGCATACAATTTTAGTTTAGGACTATATTGTACGGTTGAGGCGTTATCCTCATATTTACGTTCAATTAAATCTGATTTTGACATTGCCTCATGACTTTCTTTTTTTGCTTTTGAAGATTTAATAAAACTAGCTAAAAGCAATATTAAAAGTAATACTAAGAAACAATAAAAACCTACAATAATCCACTTTTGTAAATTTTTATATTTCGGAATCGTTCGACGTTCTTCCTCAGCAACATTATAACTCTTTCCATTTTTTGAGAACCGTGATATGATGTACTTGTTAATGAATCTCAAAAAATTTTTTCTTAATTCTAATATGAATTTTAAAATGTTAAGCACCTCGCTTAATCTTACAATTTATTAGCATTGAATCATTCTTGTTGATTCAGTGCTTTTTTTCTGTGTAATTCCATTAAATATCTTTCAATTCTAGACTTATGCTCATCACCAAAATTAGAATGAGCTAAAATAACATCTATAAATGATTCACTTCCAAGCAATCCCTCTGATTTTGCCATTGCTTCTGCTGTCAAAACTGTATCTAAAGTTGTTGCCACTTGTTTCGTTAACCAATCCATATTATCTTCAATAGATTTTAAAGATGGTCTCATAGATAAATTCAATTTATCCGCATCTTTAATAAATTTCGACCAAGGTCGATAAAGTGGCCATCGTCTACGATTTGTATCATTACTGTCTTTAGGAGGTATAATAAATCGCAAATTATTATTTAGTATCGACTTTACAAGATAAGCTATATTATCCGTCTTACTTAACTCTAACGCACAATTTTCTGCATAAGATTTTCTTAATTGAATTTCATAACGATTCCATAACCCGAATTCTTCAACATCACAATTATTCTTATAGGCTTGTTCATAATTCTTTTCATAAAAACGACAATACAAATTACTTTGTTTAGAACCGATATAAAAAGTAGCTCCCTTTGATTTACCATCAGCTAAATTAAAACCGTTAATAGAACTTCCAGCACGAAACTTAGAAACACATTCAGCTTTTTCAGCTTTCTTTATCAATAAGGGAATCTTAAAATAAGTTTTATAATCATCAATAGCTATATCAATGCGTGTAAAATTTGAATTCATCTCTACACACTTATTAAAAAAATCTTTCCAAGTTTGATTTAACTGATTCAAATGATATTCAAACTCTCTACAACCTTGACCAGATAATTGTAAATGAACTCCCATTGATTCATCTTTATCAGAATAAAAAATCTTTATATTTGAAAATTCATAACCACGATTATAAAAATATAACCCGTTATTACGCTTTTTGAACAAATCTTTTGGAAGTCCAATTACATCTTCAATAACTGCAAAAATCGAGGTCGAATGGAAAGTGACTTGAACCCAGTCTACGACTGCCTCTAAGGGATTTTTATTTGTACGCTCTACCCCCCCTATTAGAAAGGGGGGCGGACTGGTTTTTCAAACACATATTCAATTACCTCCTATCAAATCGCAAGCGATTTGATAACTTGACTCGTTTTCACTTTCTTAACGCTCATTTGTCGCAGGCTCCGCCCAAATGCGAATCGCACTCCGTGCTTGCATTTCTGCGCCTGCATTCGCTAAAAGCTACAACGAGTCAAGTTAATAATCTTAATCCTTTTCAACATCACCAATGTAAACACAATCTTTTAAATCAACTTGTAGCATTCTACCATGCCCAGCTTGACTTAAACTCATACACAATAGACAAAGATCGCCATAAATAATAGGGCGACCTTTAGGCGTATTCTGTTTAATATAACTGTCATTAAATTTTGATTGTATCTCTTTAGCTAAAGTCATTAATGAAAGTTTTTCACCCCAATTAATACGACTCGCTACATAATTTAAAATCTCATCAGAGATTTTTAAATGATTCGCATAAATTTTTAATCTTTCACCTGTGTAATATTCCATAAAAATCACCTAACTTATTTACTAGATTTAGGAGACAAATTACCAGATGCTTTAATATCCTCAGCCTTAAAACTATAACCAATCGTTCCAAAATCACCATTCATTTGTACATACATTTTACATTCAGGATTTACAAGCTCACATTCTTGTAAATAATCTAATTCAACTTTATTAGGTGTTTTAACTACAATTTGTTCACCTTGTGCTTTACTACCTAATTTATATGCATAAACAGTTTCATTAGTACGCTCACCATTTTCATATTTAAATTTTTCATCTACACCTAAGAAATTTAAACTACCTAATGTTTTGTTAAAATCTAATACTGGTTCCATAATATCTACCATCCTTTTAATTAGTTTGAATTTAAAATTAGACATAAAATTACAAATTATTTTAGTATATGGTCGCACGAATAGGAATAACTCCCGCAAATCCGTACCACTGCATTTTTGATAATGGAGTTTCTATGCTTCTCCTGACCTATTAAATTTATTTAAAACCTATCGGTTCATCACCTCAAAGAATTCTAAATCTAATTGATCGATATGATACATCTTACAAATATACTTGTCAGACACACCATAAGATTTTAAATAAACATAATCCTTAAAAGTGAACCGATAATCATTATTTTGAGCTTGTTCACAAACACGCAATATACAAAAATACGCAAGTTTATACATTTTACAGATATTGCGTTTAGAATATCCATGAAATCTTAAAACTACAAAATTACGATAATCTAAATGCTTAAAATCATAAAAATGTGGTGTAAACTCTGTCATAACCATCAATTCCTTTCATAAGAATTATTGATTAATTAAAGTTTACACCACCTTATAAAAAATGGTTATTAATAAGCGGTACTATTTTTACTATAATGATGTTTTTATTAAACCAATTGTGGAGTTATACTATAATTTTACTTATTGCACTCTTTATATGGCATATCATTCAATGGAGTACAAATCCTGCAATACAATCAGGTCTGATTGAACAAGTTGAAGGTGATCATAGTCAAATTATGAGTTGGAATATGTCATCCTTAAATGCAGGTATAGGGTTTGGCGCTTTACTTGGCGGTATAGTGGTTGCGCATATTAACCTTTTTGCAACAATATACGTTGCGATGGCTATCGGGATCATTGGCCTTATAGTTATTATTCTATTAAAAAAACCAGCCCCTAAACGCTAATCATCGACTTTGTTCAGTGATAAGGTGTCATGATTTTATGTTTTATATATTACAAAGCCTTCAACGTTACTATTGAAAAACGTTGAAGGCCTTTTTTAAATCTAGACGTCGCGTTTAAGTTTTAAATGGAAATCCACGCTACTTTAATTACCATTACATGAGCATCATTTAATGTTTCCCACGCGTATTCTGATGTGTGTGTAAGTGCGTTTTGGGGTGTTCTTTTGACAGTGCTTTAAATAATGACCAAACCATAAATATAATAACAACTGAGAAAGGTAATGCAGCTATAATAAGCATGTTTTGAATGGCTTGTGTTCCACCAGTAATAATCATAATTATAGCAAATAACGCAAGCATGATTCCCCATGCCACTTTGATATAAGCAGCCGGATGATTATCTCCTTTCGTACTCAACATTCCAAGCACATAATTTGCAGAATCGGCCGATGTAATGAAGAAAATAAAGATCACAACAAGTGTTAAAAGACTTAATATAAATCCAAGTGGAAAATGTTGATACATCGCAAATGTTGCAGTTTCTGTCGCCTCTTTCGCTAAATTTGCCACCCCACGTTGTTGCTGATCGATAGCTGACGCACCAAACACTGCAAAAAAGATAAAACATACGAGTGAAGGTACAAACAATACACCAATAATAAATTCTTTAATGGTACGACCACGTGACACTCTTGCTATAAAAATACCGACAAATGGCGCCCAAGATATCCACCATGCCCAATAGAAAATCGTCCAATTATTGACCCAAGTGCGTTGCGTTTCATTATTTAAAGGTAATCGCAAACTCATATCAAAGAAATGCGCAATATAATTACCAATTCCATTTGAAAAAGTATTTAATATATACAAAGTTGGACCTAAAATAAACACAAGAACCAATACTATAAAAGCAAGAATCATATTGAAATTACTCAAATATTTTATCCCTTTACTAATACCTGTCCAACTGGACCAAGTAAAGACAAAAGCCGAAAACAGAATGATAAAAAATTGTGCTGTAAACGAAGGTTTTATATCGAACATGTAATTTAAACCTTGGTTAATTTGTAAAGCACCGAAACCAAGTGTTGCAGCCACACCTGTTACCGTTGCAATAATTGCTAAAATGTCAAGTAAACCCCCTAAAGGTCCTGACATCAATTTCCCACCAAATAACGGGCGTAATGTAGCACTTACAAGCCCTGGATAGCCTTTATGAAAGTTAAAATAGGCAATAACGAGCGCTACGATGCCGTAAACACCCCACGCATGAATACCCCAATGAAAAAACGCAAATTGAATTGCATCATCAATAGCCTGATTAGATCCTGTATGAGCGATTGGACTTTTTGTATATGCATGACTGAGAGGTTCTGCAGTCGTCCAAAATATAAGTCCCATGCCCATGCCTGCACTAAACAACATCGCAAACCAAGACTTAAGAGAAAATTCCGGCGCTTCACCCTCTTTGCCTAAAATAATTGAGCTGTGTCTTGAAAATAATAAATACACACATACAAATAAAATCGCGAGCACAAGTAACAAATAGTACCATGCGAAATGAGTCGCAATAAATGATGTGATATTTTTAGTGGATTTTTCTACATGTTTTGGGAAAAGAGCACCCAGCAATACAAAGAGTGCACATAAGAAGAGTGATACCCAAAAGACGAGACTCACTTTAAACTTTTTCATTATGCATAGCCACCTTATACCTTTTGTATGCCCTTTCCCTTTTCAATCTAATATAATCTCTATTTTTTTATTTAAATCACTTTAATGACAAGCTTTCCTATAAACTGCTGTTGTTCCATTGCTTGATGTGCCTCAAAAAGCGTATCCGTCGTTAATCCCTCTAAAGTTTTAGTGCGGGTAGAGTGATACTGTTGGGTTTGAATCTTTTGAGCAACGTCTTTCAAATAGATTTGATATTGTGCCACATCAAAGTTGTGTATTGCTCTTGCAAACATAAATTCATGAGAAAACGTTATACTCTTTTGCTTCAATAAATTCAAATCTTGATCGTTATTAAATGCTACAATTGTTGCTATATGGCCTCTTGGCTTAACGATATCAATCATTTGCGTGTAATATGCATCTGTGTCATATGTACAAAATATATAGTCTGGTGATGATAGCTTAAGCTTATTCCATTCAGACATTAAATCCATTTTATGATTTAAAACTGCATCTGCCCCTTGTTGAAGGGACCATGCTTTTGTTTCATCTCGACCAGCAGTAGTTACAACTGTTAAGCCATACGCTTTTGCAATTTGTGTCGCAATGCTTCCAACGCCACCTGCACCATTAATAATTAATATTGTTTTGGTTTGGTTTTCATGTACATTTTTAGAAATTTTAAATACATCAAAAAATGTCTCATAAGCAGTGATGGCTGTGAGAGGGAGTGCAGCCGCATCTTCAAAAGATAACTGTTTAGGCATATGAGCAATATAATCTGTATGAATCGTCTGATATGTTTGATTAGAGCCTGGTCGTTGATTCGATCCAGAATAAAAGACAGCGTCACCCATTTTAAAATCAAAGACAGACGTGCCAACTTCAACGATTTCCCCTGCCGCATCGTAACCTAAAATACGAAAATCTGTATGCATAGATGATTGTCTGACCTTTGCATCAACTGGATTGACACCAATTGCATGCACTTTCACACGTACCTCGTGTGGTTGTAACGCTGTCGGTGCTAACTCTATTTCTTCAAACAAATTTCCATCTGATAAATCAAATGGTTGTTTACTTACTATAGCTTTCATAAATGTTACCTCCTCATCAATGTTCAACTTTTGGGATACAAATCAAATAAGCACACTTAAATTAAAATCACTATAGCACTTCCCTATGCGGACTTCAAATGTATGTTAAATATCGCTATATAAACAATGAGACTTAACACGTGTAAACGTCTTAAGTCTCATAAGCTTTATTCTATGATTTGTGTTTCAGCGAGCTGTTTATACCAATACGCGCTTTTTTTCGGATAACGTTGTTGTGTTTCAAAATCTACGTAAAATAAACCATAACGTTTTTCATAGCCATTTGACCATGAGAACACATCCATAAGTGACCAAATGAAATAACCTTTTACATTAGCACCATCTTGAATCGCATCTGCGATAACTTCCAAGTGTTGTTTCACATAATCTATACGTGCATCATCTTCAACAGTATCGTTTTTGAACTCATCTTTATATCCTAAACCATTTTCTGTCACATATATTTTTTTATAGTTTGGATAATCTTTTTTCACACGCATAATTTGATCGTATAACCCTTGAGGATAAATCATCCAATCCCAATCTGTTCGCGGTACATCAATATCAAATTCACGTTGACCTACCCCTTTTAATTGGTATTTTGAAGCGCCTTTTTCGCCTTTACCATTATGCGTGATTTCACATTCGCCTTCATAGCCACGCATCCAATCACTCATGTAGTAGTTAATGCCTAAAAAGTCATTTAAGTCTTTCGCTGCATCAAGTACTTCAAAATCTTCATCACGTAAATCCAATTGGCCGCCGTTCACATTTAATATATGCTGAACGCCTTCCATAGTTTTGTCTGAATATTTACCTAAGTACGTGGCATCCAAAATGAATTTATTATGAATAATGTCTTCAAGTTCCGCAGCACGTACATCTTCAGGATTATTTTTATCAAATGGATATTTAGTTGGTAGCGCATGGACAACGCCAATTTCACCTTTATATCCTTGCTCTTTATATAATTTAACAGCTTTCGCATGTGCAACCATCATATTATGGTGCGATTGAAACACTTTTTCGAAATCATATTGAATACCTGGTGGGAATTTTCCTACTAAGTATTGACCATCTCCAATTGGCCCAATTTCATTGAAAGTTGTCCAATAGTTAACTTCTTCAAATTCTTTAAAACAAAATTCAGCATAGTTAACAAAATGCTCGATATTTTGTCTGTTTAAAAAATCACCGTCAGAGTGGAGGGTTTCAGGCGTATCAAAATGATGTAGCGTAACAAAAGGCTCTACACCACGTTTTAAACATTCTTTAAAAAGATTATGATAAAATGCCACACCTTTTGTATTAACTTCACCATATCCTGTCGGGAAAATACGCGACCACGCGATGGAAATTCTAATCCCATTGACACCAAATTTTTCACTTAATTCTAAATCGACAGGATAGCGATTATAAAAATCACTCGCGGGTTCAGCAGTATACCAATAATTCTCTTCTAAATACGTATCCCATGCGACACGTCCTTTTCCATCAGTTTGCGTAGCACCCTCAGCTTGGTACGCTGCAGTTGCACCACCAAAGATAAAATCTTTTGGTAATTTTTTCATGTTTTAAGACTCCTTTTATTTAAATTGGTCTTTCACAAATTGCAATGCGCCTTCACCATCACGCGTGAGTTTGATGTATTCAGCACCTTGCGTTTTTGCTAACTTAATTCCTAAACGGTCTGTATCTTGTTTAATATCTTCATAGTTTGATGCGACTTGAGGCGCTAAAATAACTAGATCATATTCTTTCATGATGTCCATATGTGCACCGTAACTTCCAGCCGCAGCTGTAACAGGTTTATGATGTTCTGCAGCTGCTTGATTTAAAGCATTTGCAAGTAATCCACTTGTACCGCCACCTGCACATAAAACAAGTACATTCGTTTGTTCTGTAATATCATGATTATCTGTTGTAGTTGATTGTGTTGTTTCTTGTGTTGTAGTACCTACTGATGACGCAATGACAGCGTCTGCTTTTTTCGTATCGAAATTATCAGATACTTTTGAACGTAATTCATCTGAACCATCGACACCTTTAAGCTCATCTTCTAAAATCTGTTTGTCATATACTTTAAAGAATGGATAGTAAATTAAAACATCGACGACAATTAATGTGACTGCAAGTACGAAAGTCCACACTTCAAAACCTGTACCCATTACAAGTCCAAGTGGACCTGGCGTCGTCCAAGGTAATACCACACTAAAACTGTTCATACCGAGTACGTCAACGAAGAATTTAAAGATCCATACGTTAACAATCGGAGCAGTAATAAACGGAATAAAGAATACTGGGTTTAAAACGATTGGTGCTCCAAACAGGATAGGTTCGTTTACACCAAAGAATGTTGGAACAACAGATGCACGTCCAATCGCTTTATTACGTTTCGACTTAGATAACCACATAAAGATAAAAGGTACGACAAGTGTTGCACCTGTACCACCCATCGTTACGATAAACATTTGTGTACCAGGTGTTAAAATCTTATCAGCATGTTCGCCTGCTTGTAATAACTTAAAGTTCGTTTCGATATTGGCATAAGTAATGGCAGCAATCGCAGGTTCTACGATCGATGGTCCATGAATACCTACAAACCAGAATAACGCGAAAGCACCAAAAATGATTGTAATACCTAAATAACCATCGGCTGCCGTAAATAAAGGTTCAAAGAATTTTACAATCGCTTCAGCGACATTTGTATTAATTACAGCACGTGATAATAAATCTAAACCATATAAGGCTAAAATTACTAAAGTAAATGGAATTAAATCTTTAAATACTTGAGAAATGTTAGGTGGAACTTCTTTAGGCATTTTAATTGTGACATTATTTTTCACACAGATGTTATAAATAATTACTGTGACAAATGCTGCTAAGAAAGCCGTTAAAAGCCCTTTTGTTCCCATAAATGCATTGGCAAAGCCACCTTCTTCAAGTGGGTTAGCTGCTAAAAATAAGAAACCACAAATTGCTGCAAGCATTGTTGAGATAAAGTTAATTTGATTCGTACTTTCAAGACGACGATTGTACGCATCTGTCAATGCTTTGGCAGTTGTTCCTGCGACAAGTAAACCAACAATACCCATTGTGTAGCCATAAGGTTTCATAATTGCTGCTTCAATATGTTTTGGCCATGTGAAACCAAATATATTAGGAACATACGCGATAAGTAAAAAGATACTCGAGAATAAGATAACAGGCATTGCGGAAATAAACCCATCACGAATCGCTCTTAAATAAATATTACGTGAGAGCTTTTCAAAAAACGGTTTTCCCTTTTCGATAAATCCAATTAACTTGTTCATTTTAATTAACTCCCTCTTTTGTATAATTCAATGATGTGCTTTAACATATCTTTAAGTAAAAGTGTTGTCATTAAATGGTCTTGACCATGCATCATTGTTACACTGTACGCAATGTCGTCACCTTTCGCTTCTTTTTGTAATAAAGATGTTTGTGCTTTATGCGCATCAACAATACATTGATTTCCCTCTTCAATTAATTGTTCTGCTTTAGCATAATCCCCTGCTTGTGCAACGTTTAACGCCTCTAAATATTTAGAACGTGCGTCTCCTGCATAAGCAACGATTTCAAAACCTAACATCGTAACTTCTTCTCTATTCATGGTAAACCCCTCCAACAATTAATGAATTTTATCTACTGATTATTTTTTATATGATACAGCTGTTTCTTTTAAAACTTTATTCAATTCATTGATATTGTGATAACCTTCAGTACGTAACCATTCACGTGCTGCTACCTCACCTTTTTCGATGTACGCTTGAACAGAACCTGCCCATGTTGCACGTCCACATAATACACCGTTAAATTGTGCACCTGCATTTGCAGCAAAACGTAATGTTTCTTGGAATAATTGTGCTGAAACACCTGCACTTAAATAGATATATGGTAAGTGTGTGGCTTCATCTTGTTGTTTAAAATAAGCTGCCGCTTCGTCTTGAGTGTAAACAACTTCACCATCACCGAAACCTTCAACAAAATTCATATCAACTGGTACTTCTACTTTTAATACGTCCACACCAAAGCGTTCTTTTGAAAAGACGCGCATTGCTTCGATAACTTTTCTAGGTTTCACTTTTGCATACTCAGGTCCTTTATTATCAGCAATTGTGTCATCGTAAGCTAAAATTTCTAAGAAAAATGGAA
The DNA here is from genome assembly GCF_002901865.1 of Staphylococcus agnetis. GTDB lineage: Bacteria > Bacillota > Bacilli > Staphylococcales > Staphylococcaceae > Staphylococcus > Staphylococcus agnetis. Next base: position 3,396 of record NZ_PPQF01000068.1, on the reverse strand, counting down.
TATCCTCCGCTTTACATTCCGAGCCAATACGCTCGATATATGCTTCTTTTTGATTATTAATCGCCGCTTCATCATCCACATCATAATAAAGTAAAAACTTAACGGCTTGTGCACCCGCTTCTTTAATTCGTTTTGCTGACCAGTCAACGAGGCAATCTGGAAGACGACCTTTTGCGTTCACGTCATAACCCGTTTTTTCATAAGCAAGTAACAAGCCAGCTTCAGGATGACGTACTTGTGTTGCTGGTAGACCATATTCAGGATCTAATAAAATAGAAGATGCATATTGTGTGAGTTCTTCAGAAACAAGTTTTTTAAGTTTCTCCATATCTTCAACACTTGGTTCACCTGTTTGATATTTCGCCATCATTCGTTTTAATGCGCCACGTTGATCAAAAGCAAGTGCTGAAATAATGCCATCTTCATTACTTACTTGTTCTAAAAAAGTTTGTTTTGTGCTCATGTCTTACACCTCATATTAAATGTTAGTTTGAAGCGGTTTATTGAAAAGCATTTTTCAAAATATACCGCCCTTATTTATCTGAATTTTCAAAAATTAGAATTTGCAATTAATCGTGATATTCGCCTCTGTCCCATTTCTCTAAAAATTCATCAAAGAAATGATTATCTTTTTGAGCTTGATTAATAGATTCAACTTTAGCAATTTTATCGATTAACTTTTTGTTCTCTTCTGTCGGTTTATATTCTGCATTAATAAATGCTTCAACAATGTCACATAGTAATAATTCACCAATAATTTTACCGCCAAAGCCAATGACATTCGCATTTAATTGTTCTTTCGCATATAAAGCCGAAGACATATCTCTTACAAGTGCTGAACGCACACCTGGCACTTTATTAACTGCATTATTAATGCCAACACCTGTCCCACAAATACATACACCGAGGTCAGCGTCACCACTAGTAACAGCCTCTCCCACTTTCTTTCCAAATATCGGATAGTGCGTTCGTGTAAAATCATATGTGCCACAATCAATCACTTCATGACCAAGTGACTTTAAAAATTGGGACACTTCCATTTTTGTATCTGTAACAATATGGTCGCAACCAATTGCAATTTTCATATTTAAATCCTCCTATTAACACATTTTATTTAACATGTCGACACGAATTTGATGACGACCTCCGTCATATTTTCCTTCAACAAAACCTTTGACAATGTTTATAGCCAATTTTTCTCCAACAAGAGCTGAGCCCATTGTAATCATTTTTGAATTATTATGACTACGCGTCATATATGCTGATCGCTCATCAGAAACTTCTGCTGCAATCATACCTTTAATTTTCGTAGCTACCATAAAACTGCCAGCTCCAAATTCATCAATCACAATACCTAAATTGCTATCGTCTTTTTGAACCTCTTTTGCAACCGCTACAGTTACATCGACAAAGTCAGACGTACTTTCTTCTGTTACATCTAACACATCGTATTGGTTGTCTTTTAAATACGTTTTAATATGGTCTTTTAATGCTAAACCAAATTGATCAGCACCAATAATCACTTTCACACTTATCATCCTTCCTATGATATTGCTGTTGTTGAAACAAACATTGAAATAAGCGCTTTCATCTCTTTATGTTTAAATTATAAACGTAATTAAACATATTTACAACATTATTTGTTCACTTTTTGTTTGTTGGTGTTTGATTGTTCTAATTTAGACAAAAAAGAGAGACAAAGTTTCAACAACTTTATCTCTCTACTCAAAAATATTTTACCCTTATATTTAGTTTTGTTCAACATTAATATGCATCTTTATTGTTTTTGTCACAATTTATATTTATATGACTTCGATGTAGTGTTGCACCATTTGTTGTTGTTCTTCAGTTAGACCATTGGTTACCATCGCGGTTAATTCGGACAATTCACAAAAAGACACAAAATCTTCTTTCCCTACTTTAGAATCATCCACTAATACATATTTTTCATTGGCATGCGAAATTGCTAATTTTTGCGTATACGCTTCCTCATAAGAGGACGTCATGACATCATTACCTTTAATGCCATTAGCACTAAAAAATATTTTAGAAAAACGCATCTTTTCTAGCAATGTGTTTGCCATTTCACCTACAAATGATTCGGTAATTTCTCGTTGTGTGCCTCCAATTAAATACACGTTAAAATGTTCGGAACGTTTTCGGAACAAAATGTGAAAAACAGGCAAACAATTCGTGACCACAGACAATCGTTTATTTTTGATTTCATTTGCTAACATTTCTACAGTAGTGCCTGGACCTAAAAAGATATGGTTGCCGTCTTCAATCAGCTCAGCTGCTTTTTTAGCAATCATCTTTTTCTCTTCAATTTGTTTGGTATGCTTTTCATTATGAGACATTTCCTTATATTGAAAAGCCGCATTACTACGTGCCCCGCCATGTATTTTTGTCAAGACGCCTTGCTCTTCTAATTCGATTAAATCGCGACGTACAGTCATGTCAGAAACATTTAAGTCATCAACGATATCTTGAATACGTATCGTCCCTTTTTCATGAACACGTCTTGCAATTTCATCTAATCGCTCATATTTATTCACACTGCTCACAACCTTTTTATTTATCATCACGCACTTTGAAACTTTTTAAATAACAATTTTTATGATTATGTTCAATTTACTACAAAACCATATGAAAATAAACAAAAGTGATTTGTTGTAACGTTGAATTCAACAAAAACAAACAAAAGGTAAGACACTACGGTGTCCTACCTTTGATTGCTTATAATTCGTCAATTGTTTTCATTGTTTGAACAGGCGTATCTGATTCAACTTGAATTTGCCCATATTGTTGTTGGTACTGTTGCATTAAATGGAATAGGTCGTCAGTCTTCATGCCTTTAGCAGTATTAGTATCGATAAGAATACCTGCATAACCCATCTTCGCATTGCTTTTCGCAAACATATTTCCAATCGCTGAACGCGCATTGTCTGCAACTTCAGGATGATGGAGTAACACTTGCACATAACGTTTACCGCCAAATTCCTTAATGTTAATTTCTTTCACTTCTTTCCAAGGAATTAACGTATCATTGGTCGACATTGCAGATGAATATTCATAAAATCCATGTTCATCTAAAATCGCAAAACCTGTTTTATTTAATAATGATTTCGTAAAAAACCAAATTCCTAAAGCAAAAAAGAGTGCACATAAAATCATGATAATTTTTAGAAATGTACTTGATGCACCTAGCCCTACAAGTAACAAAATCAATACCATAATAATGCTTAAACTCAAAAACAACATTTGCTTTCCTTTGGCTTTTTCAATGCGAACCACTTTAGATTCTCCATGATTCATTATGATCTCTCCCCTCTATGTATCAATTAAAAATTTGAATTGTTACACATTAGATTATACAGAATTATTCTCATTTTGCAC
>NZ_PPQF01000067.1 GCF_002901865.1 Staphylococcus agnetis | reverse complement strand
TTTTTTGAAATAATATATAAAGAGAATCGATTAAGTAAAAATAATTTTACCTAATCGATTCTCTTTTTTGGCTAGGAATTATGTCCCAGCCCCTTTTTGGATATCAATGAATTATTTCCAAAGTGATGACCAAAAACTTGAAATTGTGCTTGTGATAGAATTTGCTGCCTCAGCTACTTTAATCGCATTTTTTACAGTATTTGGATTTTGGTAAAATGCATATAAAACTTTACCAGTGTTAATGCCTTCAGTGACATAGTTACGTGTTTTCGCATACGCATTATATAGAGCCGTGTTTTTATCGTTTATTTCAAGTGGGGCAATATGTGTCTTTAATCCACCACCTAATGTTGTTAATACTGTTTTATCAACGATGCCTTTATACTCATAGTACTTACCTACATAGTATTTAGCATCTTCATATTTTTTACTATAGTTTTTATACGTATCTGCAACGTATTTGTAACCGTTATTGAATGTTTCACTGATGTAGTTTTTAATTGCTTGATAGTAACTTGGTGATTGTGGTGCTTTTTCAACTTTTTCTGTTTGTTTTGGCTCAGTTACTTTTGGTGTAACTTCATTTTTATCTGTTGTTTTTGTTAATCTTGCGTTATCTAATTTCGCAATAATTAAGTCTAATTGTTTTTGTAAACGATCTTGCATGTAGTGTGGTGCTTTGTTCACTTCACGTTGTGCATGACGACGGTTTTTGATTGAGTCTTTACTTTCTAATGTTGTTAATGCTTCGTTGATTGTACGTACACGTTCATCAATACGTGCTTGTGCATCTTCAACACTGTTATTAGTGTCTTCAGTCGTTTTAGTACTGTTATCGCGTACTTTCGCATCGTGTTGTGCAATGATTAAATCAAGTTGATTTTGTAATTGTTGTTTTACGTCTAAAGGTGCTTTGTTAACGTTGCGTTGTGCGTTACGTCTGTTTTCAATTGTATCGTTTTTCAGTAATTCAGATAATGAAGTATTTGCATTGGATGTAAGTTCGTTATCGCGTGCGAATGCTTGTTCTTTAGTGAGGTGTCCGTTGTTGTTTGTAGTGCTGTGATCTGTTTCGTTTAATTTTGGAGTGTTTTCTGGAGTTGTTGATTCTACGTTGTTGTCAGTTTGTGCTTGGTGATGTAATGATTGATACCAAATTTCTTGGCTCTTGTCTGGATTTTGTTTAAGTTGAGCAATGTAGTTGTTTTTTTCTGCTTCAGTTAATTTATTATTTTTAAGGATGCTGTAGTATGCATTTTGTTGACCTACGCGACGTTCTTGGTTATTGCTATCCTTAATTGATTCTGAAAATACTTCTTGTGCACTTCCAGGGTTATTGTGCAATTTTTGAATGTAGTTGCTACGTTGTTCGTTCGTTAGCCCTTCAAGGTGTAATACCTTATAGTATGCGCGTTGTGCGTCATCTACTTGCGTTGTTGCTGTGTGTTGTGCTGGTGTTTCCGTGTGCTCTTCTGCTTTTGCTTCCCCATTTGCAATCATAGTTGCCAGTGTAATTGTTGCTGCGCCCATTAAAACTCTTGATATGTTTTTGTTTTTCATAATATTCCCTTTCTGTTTATAAAATAAAATATCTGTCTATTAACGTAAAAAGTATAACACGCTATTAGTTGTAGTAATATTAAATATTCCTTAAATATAGACAGGAGTACAATTATTCATTCAGATTAAAGTATTTTTTACATATATTAAGTGCTTGAATCAAATTGGGACTGGGCATTACGCATCATATCTTGTTAAAACAGGCCAACTTGGGTTGTTAGTCACCTAAAATAAAGCCCTCCCGCAGTCTACCTAGTAGTACTTGAGGGAGGGGGTATTGATTTTATGAATGCATGAATTGTTTAATTTTTAAATTGACTTCAAGAATATTAACGATAGCTTGGTCGTTTTGTTGTACAGTATGTTGATTAATAATCCTACGTATTTTTTCTTCAGTTAAACCACTGTGTTGTGCCATACGATGGATTTGCATGTCTGCGGCTTGTTTCGTAATTTGACCATCTAGTCCTGAGCCAGAGGCAGTTAATATAGAGACAGGAATGTCTTGAATTGGGACGCCATTCTCTTTACTGAATGTTTGTCGCTCCGTTTTGATACGTTGGAGCAATTCTCTGTTGTTGTTACTATCATTACTTTCTCCTGTCACTGGTTGTATCTGATCTTGTGGTGTTTTTTCTGGATAAGAGCTGTAATGGTGCGGTGAAGGTCGACCATGGAGATACGCGGGTGACGTAAATTCCTGACCGATCAGTTTAGATCCGACGACTTTGTCATGTTCTTTTATCAAGCTTCCATTTGCTTGTTGTGGAAATGCTGCTTGACCGACAGCGGTTGTGACCAGTGGATAAATGATGCCACAGAGCACTAAAAGAAATAATGTCGTCACAAGCGAACTTTTTAGCATAATTTGACCTTCTCTCAAAATAAATTGATTAATACATCAATGCATTTAATGCCAATAAAAGGGGTGACTACCCCGCCTAATCCGAAAATCAAGGTGTTGTTTAACAATAAACGACTTTGTGTCGTAGGTTTGAAACGAACGCCTTTAAGTGCAATAGGGATTAACAATGGAATGATCAATGCATTAAAAATTAATGCTGATAAAATTGCTGAATGACTGGTTTGTAAGTGCATCATGTTTAACATTTGAATGCGAGGCATCCAAGGTAAAAAAAGTGCCGGAATGATTGCAAAGTATTTCGCAATATCATTAGCGATACTGAACGTCGTTAATGCGCCTCGTGTAATTAATAATTGTTTCCCAATTTCTACAATTTCTATGAGTTTTGTTGGGTCAGAATCTAAATCAATCATATTGCTCGCTTCTTTGGCAGCGATTGTACCGGAGTTCATGGCGACACCGACGTTGGCCAGTGCTAGTGCTGGGGCGTCGTTTGTGCCGTCTCCAGTCATAGCAATGATTTTCCCTTTTGCTTGCGCCTCTCGAATGACGCGCGTTTTATCTTCTGGTTTACATTCAGCAATAAAGCGATCCACGCCTGCTTCTTGTGCAATAGAAGCCGCGGTGAGAGGATTATCTCCGGTACACATGACGGTTTCTATACCCATTTTTCTAAGTAATGTAAAGCGCTCGGGAAGGCCTGGTTTGACGATGTCTTTTAAATAAATGACACCGTAAATGCGCTTGTTGTCCATGACGACAAGTGGGGTGCCCCCTTGATGAGCGACTTCATCGGTTAATGCTAATAAATCGTCTGGCACTGGGATGTCCATTTTCTTTGCACGTTTAATGACGGCATCGACAGCACCTTTAAGATGGCGTTGGCCATTTTCATCTATCCCGCTCATCCGTGTTTCTGCAGTAAAGGGAATGGCAGTATAATCCTCAGGGGGTGTCATATGATAGCCTTGCGTTTCGCCAAAAGTAACGATAGAGCGTCCTTCAGGTGTGTCGTCATCATAGGAACTAAGCATGGCTTCTCTCGTTAATGCTTCTTGCGTAACGCCTTGTACAGGATAAAGGGCATGCGCCATGCGATTGCCAAATGTAATGGTTCCCGTTTTATCGAGAATCATCATGTCTACATCACCGCAAGCTTCAACGGCTTTCCCACTTTTGGCGATGACGTTGAAGCGGGTGACGCGGTCCATTCCAGCAATCCCAATTGCGGATAATAAGCCACCGATAGTCGTTGGGATAAGACACACAAAAAGTGCGATTAAGGACATCGTTGAAAGGTTGATATGCAATTGGTGTGCAAAAGGCACCAGTGTGACAATCACCATTAAGAATATGATGGTCAAACTGGTTAATAATGTTGATAATGCGAGTTCATTAGGCGTTTTTTGGCGTGAAGCACCTTCTACTAATGCGATCATTTTATCTATAAATGATTCGCCCGTAGACGCTGTCACTTTGATGGTTAACTGATCACTTACGACGACAGTACCACCAATGACACTCGAAAAATCGCCTCCGGATTCTTTGGCAACAGGCGCAGATTCTCCAGTGATGGCCGATTCATCAACCATCGCAATACCTTTAATAATTTCACCATCGCAAGGAATGGTTTCTCCTTGTTTAACGCGTACGATATCCCCTTTATGAAGCGCAGTGGCTGCAATCATGACTTCTTTATCGTCTTTGATGACACGTGCAATCATTTCTTTTTTCTTTGTACGGAGGGCATTAGCTTCTGCTTTCCCGCGACCTTCAGCAAGACTTTCTGCAAAATTAGCAAAGAGTAATGTCATCAATAAAATAAAGGCGATGAGCCAATGATAGCTATCCGCAGGTTGCATCGAAAAAATAGTTGGGAAAAGCCCGCCAAGTAGTGTGACTAAAAAAGTCATCCATACGACAAACATCACTGGATTTTTAATCATTTTCATTGGGTTGAGTTTGACGATAGACTGCCAAATGGCTGATTTAATTAAATCGTGATTCATAGTGAACCTCCTTAAGATGTCAAAAATTCACCGATAGGACCAAGTACGAGTGCAGGTAAGAAAGTCAGTGCACTGATTGTGATAAGCATGACGACAAGCAGTACAGTGAAAATCGGTGTATCTATGGCCATCTCATTGGTTGTATTTTGTATAGGTTTACGTGCCAGCATCGATGCGATGAAGAGTTGGAGTATCATGACAGGGTAACGCCCTAAAAACATGGCGAGTCCAGTCGTGATGTTCCAAAATGCGGTATGATCTTGTAACCCTTCAAATCCAGAGCCGTTGTTTGCGCTAGCGGAAGTGTACTCATAAAGTATTTGAGACAACCCATGAGCTCCGGGATTGGTCATCGCTGACAGGCTGTTTGGAAAAACCAAAGCTAGGCTTGTAAAACTTAAAATGATTAGAGGATGAATCATGAGTATCACTGAGATGCATGTCATTTCCTTATTCTCTAATCGTTTACCAAACAGTTGAGGAGACCGCCCAATCATAAGGCCTGCAATGAAAAGCGTTAACAAAACATACGTCATAAAATTAAGAAAACCAACCCCTTCACCACCGAATATGGCGTTTATCATCATGAGAACAAGTGGCACCATACCGCCTAAAGCTGTTTGTGCATCATGCATATTGTTGACAGCGCCTGTTGTAAAGCTTGTTGTGACGGTTGTAAATAAAGCACTTTGCGTCAACCCAAATCGTGTTTCTTTGCCTTCCATATTGTCCCCTGAAAAATGTGGGTTACCCATATGTTCAGCTCCTAAGTTGATGAGAAAACACATTAAGAAAATTGCTAACAAAAGTCCTACAAAATAGAATATTTGTTTTCTTGACGGTAATTTCTTTTTATACAAAACGATGCCAAACAAGATAAAGACGGCACCAGGCATCACCATCATTGAAATCATTTCTACCATATTTGTTAAAACAGTCGGATTTTCAAAGGGCATTGCACCATTGGCACCGAAAAAACCACCGCCATTGGTGCCTAAATGTTTAATACTCTCAAGTGATGCCACGGGACCTAGTGGAATGCTTTGAATCCGATGGTCTATCGTTGTAAATTGAATGTTTTTTTGGAGCGTTTGAATGACCCCTTCATGCATCAATAAAAGGTTGACAAGGCAAGAGAGCGGTTGCAATACAAGCACAATCCATTTGATGAGATCACTATAATAATTCCCAATGACATCTCGGTTTCCAGTCATTCTACGGATAAAGGCAACCGCAATACAAAACCCTGATCCAGCTGAGAGAAACATTAAAAAAGTGATCACAGCCATTTGAGAAAAATAACTTAAACTCGTTTCGCCCGCATAATGTTGTAAATTGGTGTTTGTCACAAAAGAGATGACGGTGTGAAACGCCAAATCCGGAGACATATTTTGAACATGGTTCGGATTGAGCCATAAAACACGTTGAATCCGTAATAAGACATAACATAGGACGGAAGCCAGTCCATTGGTTAACAATAAACTTTTGAAATAATCTATCGCCGATTGTGGCGCGTGCTTGAGTCGTAACATGCGTGTAAGCGTCGTTTCTAATCGCGTATAGTGTACGTTTAGAAAGCTCTGTGCATTAAAATAAATGTGATAAAGATACCACGCAATCAGCGTTGCGATGATAAGAAATGCAATAATCAAAATGAATCCACTCGTCATATTGAAGAACTCCTTTATTAATAACGTTCAGGAAATAAGAGCACATGGATGAGATAAATAAATACGCATAAGATGATCAGTAGTAGCACCATGTTAATGTCCCTTCTTTGTTAAATATTTTTCTAGAACACTGAGTCCTAAAATGGGTACACCGAATAGACCTATAAAAATAAAGATATAAATCATATCTTCCATTTTGTTCCCCTCCCTAGTAATCTGTGAAAAATATAACACCATTGCCATAAAGAGGGCGTTAAGATGTCAGTGGACGATATTAATACGGTATTAAGATTTTGCTGGCAATAAGGTTCTCACTGGTTTTCATCATAGGAAAGGACTACACTGTGGGAGAATAGGAGGCATACAGATGAAGGGCAAACTGAAAATATATATAGGTTATGCAGCTGGCGTTGGTAAAACGTATCGTATGTTGAAAGATGCACATGATTTGATTGAAAAAGGGGTTGATGTGCGTATCGGTTATATTGAGCCACATCAACGGCCGGCAACAACCGCTTTAACTGAGTCAATTCCAGTCATTCCACTTAAAACGTTGCACTACAACCATCATACATTTCATGAGCCAGATATCGATGCCATTATTGAAGCACAGCCAGATGTGATACTTATAGATGAGTTGGCACATCATAACGCGTCTGGTAGCCGACATGAAAAGCGTTACCAAGATGTCGAAGAACTGTTGCGCTCAGGGATTAATGTCCATACGACACTGAATATTCAACATATTGAATCGTTGTATCATATCATTCATCATTTTACGAAAATTGAAATGAGCGAACGGGTTCCAGATCGATTGGTTAAACAAGCGGATTCTTTTGAGTTTGTAGACATTGAACCTATCGATTTACAGACCCGTATGAAAGAAGGAAACATTTATCAGGAACGTCAAGCACAGCGGGCGTTAGAAGGCTTCTTCCAGCTGGATCATTTAATACAGCTCCGAGAACTCGCGTTAAGAGAACTTGCCAATTTGGTAGATGCCAAGATGACAGAAGTCGGTCTTGAAAACGAAGAACAAGTCATTGCGGTTGGGATTTCACCTTTTGTCCAAAATATGAAAGTCATTCGACATGCTGCACGATTAGCTCAAGCATTTAAATGCAGTCTAACGGGGATTTATATTGAAAGTAGTACACTTGAACCTGAAGCGATACACCAGCTGAACTTGAATCGACAGTTACTCGAGTCACTTGGTGGTCACTTTATTAGTCTTTATGGGGAAGAGAGTGAACAATTAGGAGAATGGTGTTCTGCCAATCGCGTCAATAAAGTGGTGCTCGGTCGCCCACATAAGTCGAGTATCTTTCAGCGTAAAGACATTATCTCAGAATTAAATGCGCGCTATCCGCACATTGATGTGTATATCATTCCAAGTGCGGTACAAAAACAAGCGTCAAAACCTTTGTTTCAACCGTGGCTCCAATTTCAAATGGTCGATTTGCTGAAATTGATTGTCATTATGACGGTATGTACGCTGATTAGTCTAACGATGTTTCAGCATCAGTTAAATGAGTCTAATACAATTACCGTTTACATGCTCGGTGTTATTATGAGTGCTTTATGGATACGCTCGAGACTGAACGTGATATTCTCTTCTATGGCAGCAGTACTGTTGTTTAATTACTTTTTTACTACACCACGATTTACATTTGAAGCCTACCGGGCAGACTACCCTGCGACATTTACGATTATGTTTGTTTGCGGCATCATCATGAGTGCACTCGTACGAAATGTAAAGCAACAAACAAAAGTGGCAAAAGAAAAAATATATCGTACAGAAGTATTACTTGAAACGAACAAGTTACTTATACAAAGCGTGGATGAACAAGCGGTCATTAAAACAATGAAACAACAATTTTCAAAATTAACGCATGAAGATGTGAGGATTATTCATTCAGATCAAACTGAGGTATTTCCCAAATTGGCAGCCCATTTAAAATGGGTGAAATACCATCAACAAGAAGCGGGCTATTCTACAGATACGTTTCCAGGATTACCGTACTATCTCTTACCAGTGAATGCGCAAGCGTGTACGTATATCATCATGATTCCAGCATCAGATCAATTAACGTTTGAAAAAGAAATCATTTTATCGATGGCGATTGATATGACAAATACGCTTGAGAAAATACGTTTGTATAAAGAGAATAAACAGCAAGAAAAAGAAAAGGAACGGGAACAAGCAAGAAGTACATTTTTAAAGTCAATTTCACATGATATTCGTACGCCTTTGACGGCGATGATAGGTAATCTTGATGTGCTTGATAAAGAGATGAGTGAGGGACAACGTTCCATTTTGAAAAGTATTAAAGAAGACGCGACGTGGCTGAATAATATGGTCAATAACATTTTGACAATCACGAAAATAGACCATGATGATGAAATCAGTAATCAGCAGACCATTGTCTTATCTGAAGTGATATACACGGCCTATCAATTGACAGTCAAACGAGCGGGGACACGAACCTTTCGCATTGAGGAACCTGACGAAATTTTACTTGTTCATATTGATGAGAAAATGATGACGCAAGTTCTGATTAATTTAGTTGAGAATGCGATTAAATATACACCTGAACAATCGGTCATTACGTTGAGTTTGCGTCATGAAGGCTCGAGTGCAGTGATTGAAGTACAGGATAATGGGTACGGGGTCGATGAAGCGATGCAAGAACGTATATTTGATCAGTATTATACGAGTGACAATACATCAGACCGCTCACGTAAAGGATTGGGTCTGGGTTTATATTTATGCCAAATGATTTTAAAGCGACATCATACGAGCCTGTACATTAAGAAAAATGAACCTACGGGTGCGATTTTTGGCTTTAAACTCCCTATAGAGAAGGTGATTAATTGAAGACGCAATTATTAATTGTAGAAGATGATGACTCTGTCCAACGCTTATTGAAGCGGTTATTTGAACAAAATAATTATCGGGTACACCTTGCAAGTAACGGTAAAGAAGCATTATTTCAGTTTGAAAACGTACTTCCAGATATCGTCATTCTTGATTTGGGTTTACCAGATATGGAAGGGCTATGTGTGATTCAAAAGGTGAAACAAAACTATCAGACTCCAATACTCGTGCTCAGTGCAAGAGAGGATGCTGAGGAAAAAGTCATTTGTCTTGATAATGGGGCGGATGATTATGTTACAAAACCTTTTAATTCGGATGAATTGTTAGCACGCGTCCGTGTACTTCAAAGAAAATACAACGATTGCACACGTCCTTCTAACGTTTATCACAACGGTGGGTTGTGGATAGATTTCGATAGCCATCAAGTGACTGTTGATGGTCAAGCCATACATTTAACGCCAATTGAATATAAGTTACTCGTGCTTTTATCGGAACATACAGGCAAAGTGTTAACGTATAAATTTATTTTAAAAGCCGTTTGGGGACATATTTTAGAATCTGATTTACCTTCATTACGCGTGTTTATGACGACTTTACGCAAAAAAATTGAACATGATCCTAAAAACCCACAATATATTCGGACACATCTTTCAGTTGGCTATCAAATGATGAAACAAGAACACACATCATCATCTTGATGGAGGTGTAACAAAGTAATTTAAATTCTAAAATAACTCGAACATTTTTAGCACTCAATCATCTTTTTAAGACGATTGAGTGCTTTTTGACGTTATAGGCCCTGTGCACTCCAATAGAATCTTTTAATTTTTTGATTTAATTATTATTTGACATTTACAAAGTATCATTTATATAATAGCAATATTG
>NZ_PPQF01000066.1 GCF_002901865.1 Staphylococcus agnetis | reverse complement strand
AGCAGGGATTTTTTAGTATAACTTTTGTTGCCCACCCGCATAGCAGGTGGTTTATTGTTTCGCACGTTTTACGTGCTCAACTGACTGAAGTCATTAATTATAAAAACAATGCCCCTCATATAAGCGGGGCATTGTTTAATCTGCTTTAATTATCTCCAATCATTTCGAACATTTTCTTGGCGTTATCAGTATTATCGATATTTCCTCGGAAATGTTCAGCGCCTGGTCCGTGCGCATAAATATCAACATCTTCACCTGTATGGCCCGTTGACGTCCAACCTGTTAAAGATTTGTCGTCGATTGGTTTTTGGATGGTCTCATGAAGCTTTTGAAGCTGTTGTTCATATTTTTCTTTATCTTTGTCTTTATTGATTTTACTTAACTTTTTAGCTTCTTTTTTCATTTTCTTCATGTCTTCTTTACTCACTTCAAAACCATATCCTGCATTAATGGCTTCTTCTACACTTTTACCTGCTTCAATTTGTTCTACCATCCAACGTCCTGAATGTTTCATTTGACGAATGGGTTCTGGTTTCCAATTGTACTCGCCATCTTTCCCCATCGATAAACCACCTGTTGAATGGTCCGCTGTTGAAATGACTAACGTATCTGGATGTTCATTGGCATATTGAATGGCATGTTCAAATGCTTTCTCATAACTTTTCATTTCAGACATGACACCTGTCACATCATTTGCATGTCCTTGTTTATCGATAGACGCACCTTCTACCATAAGGAAAAAGCCCTTATCATTCTGTGAAAGTTTATCCAATGCTGCTTTTTGCATATCGACAAGTAATGGATTTTTTTCAGGCGCATCAATTTGTAATGGCATATTTTTTTCTGCAAATAAGCCAAGAACCTTGTCTTTTTTAGAAGTCACTAATTGCTGTTTATCTGTGACAACATCATATCCATCTTTTTTAAATTTTTGATCTAAATTGCCGTTTTCTTTACCGAAATATTGAGATCCGCCACCTAACAATACGTCAACTTTATGGTGACCGTTGATGCGTTGATTATAAAATTGCTGAGCGATTTCATTCTTTTTATCTCGATTATCTACATTCGCTGCAAATGCCGCTGGTGTGGCATCGGTAATTTCAGCAGTTGACACTAAACCTGTAGATTTCCCTTTCGTTTTAGCACGTTCGAGGACTGTTTCTAAGTCTTTTTTATTGGTGTCTACACCGATAGCACCATTATATGTTTTCACACCTGTACTAAATGCTGTACCACCCGCAGCAGAATCAGTTATATTTTCTTTTGGATCATCAGGGTGTGTTTGATGAGCACCTACTAAATAATCATCGAATGTTGTTCTATCCACTTCTTTCGTTTTAGGATTGTCTGCAAAATGACGATACGCTGAATTATAACTTGGCCCTAGACCATCACCAACCATAAAGATGATATTTTTAGGATTTTTAGTATTACCATAGACAGATGCTTTTTCTTCTTTTGATTGTTGTTTATGGGCTGTATTATTTTCATTTGCACTCACCATTGGTGTTGTTGCTAATAGAGATGATGCCACAAGGGTACTCGCTAATGTCACTTTTGATAACTGTTTTCTATATTTCATTATGTATTTAACTCCTCTACATCAAAATTTAATTCATAGCCATTGTAGAGTGCGATTTTAAAGCTACAGTTAGGTTTTCATTAAAATAAAGTAAATGCCAAACCACTTTATCTTAATAATTTTTTTATATTTATTTTATTTATTATTACGCAAAAACATCGGCTGTTAGGCGCACATCAAATAAAAAAGACGTTTAAATCATACATGAAATGCATAATCCAAACGTCACAACTATACAGATGATGAGATGTATTTACTTTTATTCAAAAACAATTAGTTCTTAACATTGTTGCCAAAGAAATCAAAAATATGTGTAGCATTTTCAGTGTTATCAATATTACCTTGCCACTGATTAGAACCCGGACCATAGGCATAAGTATTTACATCTTCTCCAGTATGTCCATATGTTGTCCAACCTGTGTGTGATTGATCATTAATAGGTTTTTGAATGGCATCTTGCAGTTTTTGAAGTTGCGCCTCATATTTGGCTTTATCTTTTTTCTCATCTAAACCTTTGATCGCATCGGCTTCTTTTTGAATCACATCAATTTGCGATTTAGATACGTCAAAACCATATCCTGCTTGAATAGTTTTCGTCACATCTTTACCGCTTGCGATTTCTTCTGCCATCCATTTGCCTGAATGTTTCATACTTTGGATTGCTTTTGGATCCCATTTGTAATCTTTTCCTTTACCGATTGTCAATCCACCCGTGGAGTGATCTGCAGTCGCAACAACTAATGTATCTGGATGTTTTTGCGCATATTTCATCGCATTTTCAAAAGCTGATTCAAAGCCTGACATTTCTGACATAACACCTGTAATGTCATTCGCATGACCTTGTTTATCAATCGATGCGCCTTCTACCATAAGGAAAAATCCTTTTTTATTTTTAGAGAGCTTACTCAATGCAGCATCTTGCATATCAGATAATAACGGATTTTGTTTTGGTGCATCAATTTGTAGCGGCATATTCTTATCTGCAAAAAGACCGAGCACTTGATCTTTTTTAGAGTGAGCTAATTGTTGTTTGTTTTTAACAAGATCATATCCATCTTTTTTAAACTTTTTATCAATATCACCGTTTTCTTTCCCAAAATATTTGGCGCCACCACCAAGTAATACATCCACTTTATGCTTACCGTTAATGCGGTCATTATAAAATTGTTTTGCGATTTCATCTTTTTTATCACGACTATCGATGTGTGCAGCGTACGCCGCTGGTGTCGCATCTGTAATTTCTGCCGTTGAAACTAGTCCTGTTGATTTTCCTTGAGATTTAGCACGTTCAAGAACTGTTTCAACAGGTTTTTTATCTGGCGTCACTCCAATTGCACCGTTGTATGTTTTATGACCCGAACTAAATGCAGTGGCACCAGCAGCAGAATCTGTAATATTTTCTTTAGGGTCGTCTGGGTTAGTACGTTGTGTTCCCACTAAATAGTGATCAAATGCCGTTTTTTCCATTTCTTTTGTATTAGGATTATCTTTGAAATAACGATACGCTGAATTATACGATGGTCCCATTCCATCTCCCACCATAAAAATCACATTTTTAGGATTTTTTGTATTTCCATACATAGCGACTTTGTCTTGCGCTTGATTTTGTTTACTTTGTGCCTTCGCATACGTTGCTTGTGAGACACCGAGGATGGATGAGGCAATCAATGAACTTGCGAGTGAAACTTTCGTTAATTTACCAACTATTTTCATATGTAACTAACCCCTCTTAATATTATTGTTTACAAACGTATTATATATACTGTTTTTGAACCAGAATTTGATTTCACTATAAATTTGAGTAAAGAGAATCATAATCATTACTTTTTACTAATAATATAAAGAACAGAAGCCTGTCATATCATAAACTTTCCTAGTATTTATAAATTGATTTCATTATAATAACCTTAAAGAGAGAAAGGTGTGATTTCATGCAACAATGTCAACATTGTGGGGCACCCATTGAACAGTACACGCGTATTTGTCCACATTGCGGTCGTTCACGTTTCGAACCCCCTACACCACCTAAAAAACCTTCATCATGGTTATTCAAAATTTTAGCCTTCTTCATAACTTTTTTAATTATTGCCGTTATAGTGAGTATTGGTTTTTTAGCAATGCGATTTATGAATACAGACATAAACTTTGATTTTACACCTAAAAAAAGTGACAAGGCGTTGCCTCATACGAAATTACAACATGTAAATGTTTTATCACCTGAATTTAGTGCACAGTACATGAATGTGAATCGCATTGAAGGGTATCAAGGATTTAAACTTAATCAAACACGAGATCAAATCGAACAGCAATTTGGCAAAGCTGAAAAAACATTTAAGGTTGGCGATTTAAAGGTCCACAAATATGATGACATTGGCGTTTCATACAGTAACGACCGTGTTAATCATGTTTTGGTGACACCTAACAATGTTTCTAACCATGCATTCATCGCGGTTCATAACCGTCCTGATGCAGACCATGGCCACTACTGGTATTATGATAAAAACAACCAAAATGGCTATACCATTAAAGTTTATGTAAAAGATGGTCATATTTTAGCTATAGAAAATATCCCACAAATATAAAATAGACCTGACACGTTACACATTAACGTTTCAGGTCATTTTTTGTTGTTCCACATGAAACAAACTATTTAATTAGATTTTACTTTTTTTACCACGGTGCCACCAGCGATAGATAAGGTATAAGACAGCTAAAGCTAAAATCACGACAAATATTTTAGAATATATACCCACATATTGAATAATTTGATGAATATGATCACCTAAAGTCATCCCTAACGTGATTAAGAATATATTCCAAATTGCCGTACCTATAGCTGTGAATAGGATAAAGTGCAACATATTCATACGCGTTAAGCCGGCAGGAATAGAAATAAGCGTTCTTAATATCGGAACTAAACGTGCGAATAAAATCGCCCAGTGGCCGTATTTTTCAAACCACGCAGACGTTTTATCTAAATCTTTACGTTTAATTCGAACATATTTACCATACTTATCAATCCAGCGATATAAACGTGCTTCACCGATTAATAGACCGATGTAATATAAAACGACAGACCCAGCTGTAGCAGCCACAATAGCAATTAAACATACAATCCAAAAATTCATTTCCGTACGGGTAGTCATGTAGCCGGCAAACGTAAGCACAATCTCTGACGGAAAAGGGTGCAAGATATATTCAACAAATATTAATAGAAAAATGCCAAAGTAGCCATAATGGCTCATTATATCAGTAATCCATTGCTCCATGTTTTTCACCTATTTACTATGAGAATATCGTTCATTATAAATTTTACTTACCCATTTTACCATAAATGAATCTTTGACATGTTGTTTGTCATTTCTAACGTTTGATATATCCATATATTATTCCATCACTTCTTTAAATGGATTATCCATCTCATAATCATAGTATTTTTCCTCAAATTCTTCATTCCGATGCTCATACACTGCTCGTGATACGATACTGGTACGACGTTCTAAGCCGTAATTTTCTATATAAATACCATTACGCGCTTTTACGTATGGCACGACTTTCGCTTTAAACTTTACCTCTTCCCCAATCAATGCGCGACAACGATCGAAATACCTTTCGCGTTCATATAACCATACGTGATCAACGTCTATCCCTGATACAGAAACATGTTTTAATAAAATTCTCACATTCCGTTTCCAAGGCGCAGACATATCTAACTTATTTTTATGGTCAACAGCAGTGATAACACCTGTCACAATCACTTTGCGATTTTTGAATGGTTCTAATTGTGTTCGTTGCATCGGTTCACCACCTTTCGACGCACCCTATTAAATATAAATATACCCTTAATTGTGAGAAAAATACAAAAATTCGTATTATAGATATACTCAATTTAATCGTTTGAAATACACAAAAATGCATAGAGGCAGTCTAACCGGACACTTCCCTAAGACACCCAGGATGTCTAAAATGCGTGTTTTCCCTAATTGACGGAATAATGTAATGCTCCTATGATAGATACACACACATATTCAATTCACCAAGAAAGAAGGTTTCATTATGTTATTGACTGAAACACAACGTCAAACGACACGTCAAGAGTTATATGCGCATTATGAAGACACATCATTAAGTTTAGAAGCGCTCGCAACTCAATTAGGAACTAGCCCCAAAGAAGCACGCGACATTTTGAATATGAACATGAGCCATATGGATGAAAAATTATTTTACGACCGTTTAATATCAGTGATTAACTTGTTGAATTCAATGATTACTCAAAAGGGTGGTACGCCACAATCCTATACGTATATAGATCAAATCACTAAGCAATGACATGAGAGAAAACATTGTAATGGCCCATTGTAATTAACTTAATCAAGTCATTTTGCATTACCCTTACAACTCATGTTATAATTTCATTAACAAGGATACTAATGTAGAAGCACCAATCCCCTCACTACTGCCATAGTGAGGGGATTTTTTGGTGTTGGCCCATGTCGCCTATTTATGCTTATTGCCACGCGTACGTAGCCAATGCGCAAAAAGCGTAACAATACAACCACTGATGATCGTGGTCGTGATGTGAACAAGGATATCTAACATAGAACGCACCTCCTCTCTACGTCAGATTGACGCCTGAGAGATAGGCGACGTTAAAAGTATATCATCTGTCGTCACACTACGCATCCGCTTTAAAATATATTAATAATAAACATTTATAGCATATTTACTATCAATTAATTGGGTGTATTTTCTATTTTGAAAACTTTCCATATTGTTACTGATACAAGCCATGCCAAAATGAAAACAATGACCAAACCATAACCCAACCATCCTACATCAAGTTGAGTAATCCATCCTCCTATGCCTGTCGTCCAATGTTGTTTTTCGCCAATCAGCTGTAAAATTTCTAATACACCAATTATCAACGCGGCAATGACAGAAATTGAAGTGATGGTTATGTTGTAGTATATTTTACGCACTGGTGTTTCAAAAGCCCAATGGTAAGCCTCAGTCATCACAATACCATCTAAAGTATCTAATAAGCTCATACCAGCCGCAAACAATATCGGTAACGCCATGATACCGATTAACGGCAAAGTTCGTTGCGCAGCACCTGCCGACAACGCTAAGAAAGATACCTCACTCGCTGTATCAAATCCTAATCCAAATAAAAATCCTAATGGATAAACATGCCAACTTTTAGATATAAATTTAAAGAAAGGTTTTACAAGGTGAATCATAAACCCTCTGGAATTTAAAAGCGCATTTAATTGAACAGATGTGATATGTTCCGTGCGCACCTTTTTAAATAATTGAATCAACTGAATTAAAATAATTAAATTAATAACCCCAATAATAATAAGGAAGAAACCCGACACTAGCGTACCTATTAACCCACCTGTATCTTGGAACGTAGCGATGTGATCTTTTGCCCAATTCACCGCAACCCCTAGCAACACAGCCATTAAAAATACGACTGAGGAATGTCCTAAAGAAAAATAAAAGCCTACGCCTGTCGGACTTTCCTTTTGTTCCAATAATTTACGTACTGTATTGTCAATGGCAGCAATATGATCTGCATCAAATGCATGACGTAATCCTAAAGTGTAAGCTATAAACCCCATTCCGATTAAAATAGGGTGTTGCCAACCACTAAAAAACAAACCGCCAAAGCCGAGTATGTGTAAAAGCAAAACAATTCCCAAATATGGGCCTGCATTTTTAATATTTCGATTAATTTTCATAAAATCACCATTACTATATTATAATAATAAAAGGATACACTTTCTTCTTTGTAAGTTAAAGCAAAAGTATAAAAAATATTTTTAAATAAACATAAAAACCAACACTTCCTTGACATTTTGTTCAAAAGATTAGATTATTAATAGATTTAAAGCTACCTTATTAGTAAGAAATATGCTTAAATGAGTGATAAAGAGAAAAAAAGAGGTGCAAACATGAGCAACAAAATTTTAATTATTGAAGACGACCTAGATATACAAGCATTGATCCATTTGTCACTCACCTCTCAACACATTGGTGAGGCTGATTGTGCGAGTACGTTTAATGAAGCCCTGAAGTATCTTCAGTCGCATACTTACGATGTGATTTTGTTAGATTTAAACTTAAACTCTGAAAGTGGTTATGAATTATTAAACGAAGTCGATCAAACACAAACAAAAGTGTTAATCGTAACAGCTAAAGATACAAGCTATGACGTATACCGAGGTTTTGAAGAAGGTGCTGTCGATTATATTAAAAAACCATTCGACCCGATGGAACTTGCTTATCGCGTAAAAATACATTTGAAACCAAAACGCGATTATATGTATCAGTTCAAACATCTTAAAGTGAACTTCCGTACAGCTGAAGTGTGGATTCAAGACGAGCCAGCGAATTTAACAGCGCGTGAATACGACTTATTAGAATACTTTATTAGTAATCCAAACCGTATCTTAAGTAAAGAACAATTATATGCTCAAGTTTGGGGTTATGAAACAGGTGTCGACGACAATACGTTAATGGTACATATTCGTACGTTGCGTAAAAAAGTAGAATTAACACCAAACACACCTGAACTGATTCAGACTGCCCGTGGTAAAGGATACATTTACCGAGGTCAATTGAATGAATAAGCGCTTTATTATTAAATTTGCGAAATACATGTCGTTGTACTTTTTTGTCACGACATTATTGACACTCGTAGGATTTATACTTTTCACGTATTTGGCAAGCAAACCGTCACATATCAACAATTTAACAGAGTTTGACTTGGAGCTTTATCCCCCCTACTCACCTAAAGAAGTAGAAGTACCAATGCCTGTTTTAGAGCTCGCCAAACAAAGTAAAGCAGACGTCTATGTGACTAAATTGAACGGCACTATTGTTTACCCACATAATGTGAAAGGGAACATCAAATCCCGTTTAATAAAAAATGCCTATCAATCGCATTCAATCCGCTATAAATACGGCGCTGAACATTATTATTTTATCTATATTTATCCTAAAGGCGAAAATCCAGATATTAAAAATGTCAAAAACATCGATGTTCACATGTTGCTTGAAAGTATGCGTACGAACGGGTTAAATCCTTATGAATTTAATATTTCAAATGGGAATTTAACGTTTTATGAAAACAGTGGGATTGACCGTTTTGATACAACTATCGTTCAAGAACATACAAATACGATTTATTTAAGTTGGTTAGTGATTATTATTGCCAATATTGTATCCATCTTAATCTTTTCATGGATGATCTCACGTCGTATTTCGCGGCCACTCTTTTTCTATTCCCGTTGGATTAAAAATTTAAGTGTCGGTCGCCTGCATCAACCTGATGCACGTGTTCATAATCGTGAACGTACACGCAGGATTTATCAAGAACTTGACGATGCAATATTCACATTGAATAAACAACTTGTAAAAGACCGCTTTTATCATGATCAAATTCAATATTATAAAACGAAATGGATATCTCAAATTTCGCATGATTTAAAATCTCCACTCACATCGATTTATGGATTTTCTAAACTCGTGCGTGGCGCAACTGATGCAGATCAACAACATCTCAAATTGATATCTGAAAAAGCAGACTATATTCGAGAAGTCATTGATAACTTAAGCGCACAATTCAAATATGAAACTGAACAAATGGAATATCATCGTGAAGCCTTTGAAATACAAAGTACTGTTGAACGCGTAAAATCTACTATTGGATTTGAAAAAATCAAAATAGATTTTAACTTTCCACCAGAAACTACATTTTATGGCAATAAGCTCTATTTTGAACGCATGTTATTTAACTTAATCAATAATAGTTTAGATCATAATGCTATCAACCCAGATATCACGATTTCATTTGATATAGATGCAAGAGATTTGTTTATTGACTATCAAGACAATGGCAAAGGATTACCAAGTTATAAACTTGATGATCTCATAAAAAAATCGTATACATCTAAAAAAGAAAAAGGAGAACACGGCCTCGGCTTATCAATTATTCGCGATGCTGTCGACTTCCATCAGGGTGAATTAACACTCGTGCCATCAAATAAAGGTGCACATTTTAAAATTTATTTACCAACAATCACACAAAGCAATGATAATAAATAATAGATACAAATAGTTAAAAACCACCACATCAAATTGTGGTGGTTTTTATACACGTATCATTGTCGAACAAAAACCTAGCGAATGTGTATGCGATTTACAGTTTTATAGTATGTTCCATGTGTCGTCAATTCTCTCGTTACATTACACTTTATTAAATTTTATGGTGTTATCATTCATAATTATACAAGATTTCGAATCAATTTAGATTGTTATAAACCTTTTAGACATGATGATTTCGCTTAAATAAACGATCGTAAAATGAAATGCGATATGTTAAGCGACGATTGACGATATCACATTCT
Organism: Staphylococcus agnetis; assembly: GCF_002901865.1. GTDB lineage: Bacteria > Bacillota > Bacilli > Staphylococcales > Staphylococcaceae > Staphylococcus > Staphylococcus agnetis. The sequence goes on along the minus strand of NZ_PPQF01000066.1, from coordinate 3,534 downwards.
ACAATTTCATTAAATGCAGTATTAAATTTATCTGATTCAATCCATGTATTAAAGAAATGGGCATCTTTCCATAATGTAATAATCACATAATGGTCTGCCTCATCAATGGGTTTTAGAAAGTAATAGGAATTGAACCCTTCTAAACCTTCCATGCCTGAATCTTTACTCAAACATTCCGACTCAAACTGTTCAGCTTTACCAGCTAAAATTTTAATATAGTTTAAAACGACAAAACATTTATCTATTGATTCTCCTACGTTATGCAAAGTTTCGTAAGCTTTAGTTTCATTATTTTTATCAATATAAATAGCATCTTCAAAGCGAATACGGTAATTTTTATTTTCATCAAGTATATCCATAAGCTGCCCCCTTTATTCATATGTATTCCCACGTTAAAGTGTCATGAAAGCGACATTTAAAAATTTTTATTAATAATATAAAAAACATCTATATTTTCACTATTATACACAAGTATTCCTATCTCATTGCTCATGTTCGAAAAAGAAAAAGCACTGATTCATTTCAGCGCTTTTTGCTTTTAATTTATAAAATAGGTGATACGAGTTTAGCGATAGATTGTTTGAATTTCACCCAATTAGAACGTGATTCATAACGCTCTGGTGTCAGTTTTTTCGAATCTTCAACATCACGTTCAAAGGCATGGATGAGTTTTTGTGCAATCGCTTTATTATAAATCAATGCATTCACCTCAAAATTTAATTGAAAACTACGCTGATCCATATTTGCAGAACCCACTGATGCCACTTCTCCATCGATAACCATCATTTTCGAATGGATAAATCCTTTTTCATACGTATAAACATTTACACCCTCGTACATCAGTTGTGCCACCGTCGTCAACGTTGCCCAATGTACAAATGGTTGGTCTGGTTTATTTGGTACGATAAGATGTACATCCACACCTGACTTAGCCGCAATTCTTAACGCATTGACAAAGCCGATTTCAGGTACAAAATATGGCGTATGAATGTATATCGATTTTTTCGCGTTCATAATCATTTTCAAATAGGCAAACTCCAGTTGATGCCAGTCATTATTCGGACCACTTAACCCTAATTGCATGGCAACATGACCATCTTTACGTGCATTTTTAGGAAAATATCGTTGATCATAATCCAATTGTCTATCTTCATCAACTTGTGAATTCCAGTCATGTATAAAGCTAAGCTGTAAAGCATCAACACCATCACCTTGAATGCGCAAATGCGTGTCTCTCCAGTAGCCTAACTTATCGTCTAATCCTAAATATTCGTCACCAATATTAAAACCACCTACATACCCAATATCACCATCAATAATGAGATTTTTTCGGTGATTTCGATTGTTCACTCGAAAATTGATAAAGGGGATAATTTTTGCGTGAAAGAAAGCTTCTATAGATACGCCCGCTTCATAAAGTCCTTTCATTTTACCTTTACGCAATTGTTTGGATCCCACTGCATCATATAACAATTTGACTTCAAGACCTTCACGCGCTTTTTCTTTTAAAATTTCAAGAATTTCAGTACCTAAGCCATCTAAATTAATAATATAAAATTCCATGTGAATGTAATGCTTTGCTTCACGTAAATCTTTTTTCATTCTCTCAAATAATGCATGACCATCTGTATAGATATGAACATGATTATTTTCACTTAAAAACGATGCATCACGTGTAAGCATCATTTGAACGAGGTCCGCTTGCTTTTCAACTACAGGGTTACGCGTTTGAAACGTTTCATTTTCAAATTGTTCCTTTTGTTGGTGTACACGTGCACGTGCATCTTCAACTTCTCCTGATGTTTCTTTTTTACTACTTTTCAACTTAACTGCACGTCCAAAGAATAAATAGAGTAAAAAGCCTAACACAGGTACAACAAATAATAATAATAACCATGCCCATGTAGATGTAGCTTCACGTCGATCTCTTTCCATAAATATAATGAAAAATGCTAACACTAGGTTGATTACAAAGAACGACCCTAAAAACAAGCGATAGAATATATTGATGCTAGGATCAAATATCAATTGCATCTCATTCACCTCACCTTTTCTTTATAATGTTTTTATTATACCGAAAAAGTAATGAGGCGTCTTTTAATATGGATATAGAATGAATCAAAATAACCATCTTTAATAATCCCATTTATAGATTTACTCGCTTCTATAAATAAATTTTCTTCTTACAAGACATTTTTGGTGATTTTATGCATACAACAATCCCCATCTCTTCATATTAACTATACAACTTTATACAAAGAAAAAGCCCTACACCAGCACAGATGTAGGGCTTTTATGGATGGTAATGATCCATGTTTGACTAGTTACATCATACCATAGATTTTTAATTTCAATAATTTTCTTAAGCTAATTTTAAAGTTTTTTATATTTTCGGTTAATTTAACAATAGCTTCAAACTCCTTTGATATGGTGTTTTGAGTCGTACATTATATATTAAGGAGTGTTAAACGATGAAGTTGTTTTTTCGTTGCTTAATGGTAGTTTGTTTGCTTATTTCAATTCCATTTTCTATTGCTCAAGCTGAAACAGAACAGCACAATCTTAAAATTACAACGCACAATGTCTATTTCATGCCCCGTGCCTTATATCCTAATTGGGGACAGATGAACCGCGCTGACCTTATTGCGCAAGCACCTTATATGCAACACAACGATGTAGTAATTTTAAATGAATTGTTTGATGAGAAAGCCTCAGCGAAATTAAAGGCAAACTTACAACATACATACCCTTACCAATCACCTATTTTAGGCGAATCAAGTTCTGAATGGGATGACGCACATGGCTACATTCATAACGCTAAAATTACAAATGGTGGTGTGGCAATTTTAAGTCGTTATCCAATCATGCATCAAGAACAACATATTTTCGCTCAGGGTCGCGGTTCAGATGCAATGGCTAAGAAAGGCTTTGTATACATTAAAGTGAATAAAAATGGGCATCCTTACCATATCATAGGTACGCATCTTCAAGCGGATAATAGTGAAAGCACCTATACGAAAGATGCAACTGTTCGTGCGAGTCAAATGGCAGAAATACATCAATTCATTCAACAAAAACATATCCCAAAAGATGAAATGATTGTTATCGGTGGCGATATGAATGTGAAAAAAGGTTCTAATGAATATAACGACATGTTGGCAGAAATGAATGTTTCTGAGCCTCAGTTTTCAGGACACACGTCTACATGGAATACTGAAACAAACAGCATAGCGAAGTACAATTATCCAGATTTAAAACCTCAATATTTAGATTATCTACTCGTTGAGAAAGATCACGCGCAACCTCAAAATTGGACGAATCAAGCACTCAATATTAAGTCTCCTGAATGGTCAGTGACATCATGGGGTAAGACATATCATTATCAAGATTATTCTGACCATTACCCTGTCGTTGCGTCTCAATCTCAATAGCATTACAAATCAAAACCACCCGTGTGAACGGGTGGTTTGTTCTGCGGCTGAAAGCCTCTGTTACTGACCAGCCCTTGTAAGGGCACTGAAAAGATCAGCCAAC
>NZ_PPQF01000065.1 GCF_002901865.1 Staphylococcus agnetis | reverse complement strand
CATTATAAATCCTCCTAATTTTGAATGGTTTGCATCATATTAAATATAGGTAACATCATGACTAAGTAGACAGATAAAATCAGTAAACCAATGAGCCCGAACATGACAGGTTGAATATAGCTAATGTGTTTTTTTATAAAAGATTCAATGTGATCCATAAGGAATTGTGAATATACTAATAATTCTATATCTAATTTGTCGCGTTTTTCTCCTTGTTCAATATATGAAATAAATTGGGCTTCAAAACATTGAAATTGACGCATGATTTCAGAAAGTGTGCTCCCATTTTGCAAAGAAGTAGATATAGTAGCGCCTAAATATTGGAGGAAACGATTTTCTTTTTGTTGACTATAAATATAAACAATTTGATTAAATGTAATACCATTTTTGAAAAATAAAGCGAATTGATTCGTAATTTGGTACGTTATAAATAAACGGTAATATTTATGGAATATTGGGAGGTGTGATAAAATTTGAATTTGTTTGGAGATCGTTAGTTTGCTAAGCCATTGTTTAAATAAATAATAAGCAGTAGTGATCATCAATAGTAGTATTATAAATATATAAGGTAAGTACTCAATACTTTTTCTTAAAATAAATTGAAGTACGTCTTCTTTTAAATCCATAGATTGATACATAGATTGAAATTCAGGCATCACTGTCTGATTCAAAATTACAATTAACACCATAAAAATAGTAAGTAAAATGACGGGATACTGAATGCTTTTATAAAATTGTTTCATTAAAATTTGGTTTTGTTTATAGTACGCGTGGCACTGTTTTAACGTGTTTTGAAGCGCACTGTATTGCTCCGCGAAATAAAGTTGCATTAGAATTGTTTCTGGGTATTTCAAGAACTTGAATAAATCATAACACGTACTTCCTCGTTGCAATAACTGATTGAATTGCTTATTAATCAATGCATTTTTAATATTAAGTTGACCATAGAGAAAATTCATGGCTTCGACTAAAGTAAACCCATGTTCAAGTAGTGCATATAAACGTAACATTAGAGTGAGATGGTGTTTTTTTATTTGCCGCATATTAACTCTATTTTTGATATTTTCTAAGTGTGTGCGCATCTATCTCTCCTTTCTTTTGTAAATCATTAAGTTTGTCATTTAGACTTTTAAAATTTTTAGGAAGTAAAAAATTATGGTTTAAAAAGTATTGAATATCTTCTTGAGACATTAACTCGTAGACTAAGCGTCTTGAATGATTATTAGTTGTAATTAACCTTTGATTTACAATTAAGTTGAGTGCCTGAATTAAATCTTGTTTAGTTATCCCCATTTCGATTAGTCGTAACAACACACCTTGACAATCATTTGCATGAATGGTCGATAAAACTAAGTGTCCGCTTAAACTTGCTTGAATCACTTCCTTAGCAATTAATCCATCTCTAATTTCACCAATCAAGATAACGTCGGGATCGCAACGTAAAATAGCCTTTAATGAGTTGCCATATGTGATATCAGCTTTTTCATTTACTGAAATCTGAGTTACACCATTTAGCAATTGTTCGACAGGATCTTCGATAGTAATGATATTTAAATTGAGTTTTTCTTTTGCATAAACCACCATTTGGTACATTAATGTACTCTTGCCAGCACCAGTAGGACCACTAAATAAAATTAAACCTTGTTTCTTTTCCATAATTCTTTGTATATCATGTGCAGTTTGGTTGAAATCTGCTTGAAAAAGTTGAGGTGTGATACGAATCACGCAACTTTCAGAACCTAAATTTAGAGGTAGAGTTGATACACGTAAATAGTATAAAGTCTCAAATTCGTAAATGTAACGACCGCTTTGTGCTTTATGTCTTGAGGAAACATCAAGGCCTGCTTTGAATTTTAATAATGTTAACAATTTTTGATACGTTTCTAAATTTAATGTGTCAAAACATTGCAAATGATCTTTAACTCTTAGCTTGACCTCTACTTGTGATGAATTAGGGATAAAATGGATATCAGACGCCTCATGTTTAATAGCATATTGAACAACATGATCAATTAATAGTTGCATTAAAAATCACCTCTCACATATATACACGTAAGAGGTGATGTATTTACTTTTTTTGTTTATCCGTTTAAAAATGGATTCATAAATTCATTTTCGATTGTTGTGCTTGGTCCATGACCAGGATAAATCGGCATCGTTTCATCTAACTCGAAAAGTTTATCTTTAATTGAGTCTATCAATGTTTCAAGGTCTCCTTGATATAAATCAGTACGGCCAATACCATTATTGAAAAGTGTATCACCTACTACAGCGAAATCCTTAAATACATAAGACAAGCTACCTGGAGAATGGCCTGGTGTATAAAGTACACTGATATCAAATCCGTGTAATTGAATATCTCCTTCGTCAATGAATTGAGGTTTTGCCTGACTAGTAATGATTGGAAGACCCAATTCTTGAAATTTCTGTGAACCATTTTTAGCTGGGTTTGTAAGAAAATCATGCTCGTTTTTATGCATATATACTGGAACAGGATGTACATTTAATACATCATCCAATGCCGCGATATGATCAAAGTGTGCATGTGTAAGTAATATCGCTTTTAGAGGTTTGTTCATAGATTTTATTTTATCTAAAATTTTATGAGATTCACCAGCTGGATCAATGATTAACAAAGCGTCCTCATTTGTTACGAAATACGTGTTTGTACTTACAAAACCTAATGGCAAATATGAAATTTCCATAATTAAAACTCCTCTTAAGATAAATGTTTTTCTACTGACGTTAATTTGTCATTCATTTTACGTTGTTTATCACGTCTATCATCAATTCGAATATTCGTGCAAACGCGGTCTAACCCTTTATTGAACGGCAATTCATGAATCACTTTAACGACATTGAGTAAATCTTCAAGGTCCCCTTCGATAAGTGTATTCATAGGTGTAAGTTGGTAATCAATTTTACCTTGTTTTTTAAACTTTTCTAATTCGATTTGAATTTCTGCAATATATTTACTTACACTAGGCCCATCCGTACCTACTGGTATGACAACAACGTCTACTATAGCCATTTAAATACGCTCCTTTTCGATGACATAGGTTTTAATCAATCCTGCTGCACCGGTAATGCCAGCATCATTTCCTAATTCAGCTCGAACAATTTCGGTGTATTCTTGTGCAGGTGTAAATGTAAGATGGTGATATTCTGTTTTAATATTTTCAACTAAAATATCACCAGCCTCGGACATACCTCCTCCTAAAATGATGTATTTAGGATTTGTTGTTACGCTAATAATACTCGCTAAATAAGCAATGTGATGTGCGACGCGTTCTGTTATAAATATACAGAATTGATCTCCTTTTTTAGCTGCATCAAATACTGCCTTAGCAGTCACTTTATTTTCTTTGATGAGATGCAGAATGGATGATTTAAAAGTGAGTTTAGGGTAATAAAAATTAACTAAATTCACAACACCAGTAGCTGATGCAACGGTTTCAATACATCCAGATTTACCACAATTACATTTAAAGCGTTGATCGTGATCGACACGAATGTGTCCTAATTCCGCTCCGGAGCCGTTATGTCCATGTACGATTTCACCATTCGAAATGATGCCTCCGCCAAGGCCTGTTCCTAATGTGATAGCAACAACATCATCTGCTTGCTTACCTGCCCCATTGTGTTTCTCCCCTAGCGCCGCTACATTAGCATCATTGTCGACAAAAACAGGGAAATCTACAAACTCAGACATTATCGCATGCACATTGACTTTTCCCGGCCAGTTCAAATTGACAGCCCCATGAATAATACCTGTTTCGAAATCAACTGGACCAGGTATACCGATACCCATGCCAATAATGCGCGTCATATCATAATTAAGAGATTTGCATTTTTCAACAAACGCGTTATAAATTTGTTCAAGAAGTATACGTCCTGTAGGATCTGAAATATCTGTTTCTATAGACCATTTTGTGAGACGTTCTAATTGATCACTAAAAATGCCTAACTTACAAGTTGTACCGCCTACATCGGCTGCTAAAATTAAATCTTTTTTCATCCACGTTTCATCCTTCTTTGATTAATTAACAATTTTGATTGCATGAACGTTTCATTATTGATCAGTCCATGTTTATAAAGCGTTCTAATCTCTTGCTCTATCATCTCTAGCATATCACCTTCATCGTCAAAGTAAACAATGAAACCAAATTGTTTTAATAATTGTAATACATCATAAAATGTACGGAGGTTTGTCTGCATGTTAATCATCCAGTTCTTTTTTTAAATTAATTGCATTCTTGTTTTGGGGATCGACCTCCAAAACTTTTTTTATAAATTTTTTTGCACTTTTATTATCTCCTAAAGAGCGATTCGCAATCGCCATTTGATAATTTAATAATGGTGAATCTGGAAAAATTCGTAATCCTCTTTCCCATTCAGCAATTGCTTCAGCTTTAGAATTTTTTGCTGCTATAACAAAGCCTGAAAGATAATATGTTTCGTCATTAGCATAGTCTTTTTTTACAGTTTCTCTAATCATGTGTTTCGCTTCTGAAAAATGACCCTCATTCATTTGTTTTTGAATAATCTTATTATAGATATTGACATCTTCTATTAAAAATATACGCACTAACAAGCCGATGATTAAAACGGATGTAACGATAATGAGAATATGAAATCCTTTTTTAAAAGTCTTATAAAAATAACCAATATAAACGATTAAACCACCTGCAAATAATCCACCTAGATGTGCGATAATATTGACATTATTCATAAATAAAGAAATGACTGCCATAATAAGTGTTGCAATAATAATTTGAAGCATCATTTTCTGAGTGAATTTTTTACTAATAAGCATCATGGCTACAATGGCACCTAATAAGCCAAATATTGCGCCACTTGCACCTAATGAAATATTGTCATTTAAAAATGCAAGAGAGAAAAGGTTTCCCATTATACCTGAAAATAGATATATGACTAACATTTGCCAACGTCCTACTAAAGATTCAACAATCTTACCGAATATGAATAGTGATAACATATTGAATAGTAAGTGTTCAAAATTTAAATGTAAAAATATGGATGAAACCAATCTATAGATTTCCCCATGTACAAAATTAAAATGAGACAAAGCACCGACATTAATAATTTCTAAATCAGTACGATGTGGCAAAAATAATAAAATGGTAAGCCAAACGATGACGTTAGTTGCAATTAAAGCATAAGTTATGGGTGCAAATTGATACATCGCATGTTCGACAGGATTTTGGTTTAACGTACGTTGCTTGTAATATGTACTGGATTTTGTATCTTTATTAGTGAGTTCTCTTTTTAATAAAGGATGTTTAATCTTGTTTATAAAAGTTTTACGTGATTCAATATGATGGAATTTTATTTTGATTGGATGATGTTCAGTAAAATGTTGAACATCTATGTTTTTATCATTAAAAACATAAACATCATATTTACGCACGTCAAATGATAAAAATGCGTCAATATCTTCTTTGTGTTCCTTTAATCTTTCGTGTGTAAATCCGAGTTCTTGAGAAGTAAACTCACCAAATTTAAAGATAACGATGTGATGTTTTTTTTGATTTGAGAGCCATATTTCACTTTTCTCTTTATCAAAATGAACACATTTATAATTATAATATTTTATCCACAAATAAGCGGATTTCCATTGAAATTTTTCATCAATCATATCGTGCCTCCAAAGTGCTATGTTTTAGCAATAATTAGTTCTTGTACGGGATAGTCATGAGGCTCAACCGGTATTTGATCTGATAATTGTATGTCATAAACGAGACTAATAGTACTAGGTTGATATTGAGATAAGAATTGATCGAAATATCCACCGCCGTATCCAATACGATACCCTGCGTGATTAAATATAACACCGGGCACTACGACCAGATCTAAATCATTTTTAACTGGCGTATCAGCATTTACATATCGAATGGATTTTTCATCAACAGCCACTTGATTTAAATCTTCTAATTGCTGAAATTGCATGATGTGTTTATCGTAATTTGTAGAAGGTACATAAACTGATTTATGATGGTCAAGTGCATACTGTATAATTGGGTCTGTTTGAACTTCATGAGGCATGGATAACACGATACCAATATGTTGCGCATTTACGAACTTTTCATGTTCAATTAATTGTTTAAATAAAAAATGGTCCGCTTTAGTTTTAACCCTTTCATTCAACCCACGCATTAATGCAAGTGTAGATTTGCGCATTTCTTTCTTACTCATTCTATCCCCTCCTCTTAAATATATGTATATTATAGCGTGCTCAATTACTTATGTCATGAAAATCAAGTTAAAAAAATGGCCAGAACACATTGTGCTCTAGCCCAAGAATAAACTATTTAGTTTCACGATGTAATGTATGTTTGTTTTCACGTGTACAGAATTTTTTCATTTCAATACGTTCAGGATTTGTTCGTTTGTTTTTAGTAGAAATGTAGTTACGATCTCCACATTCTGTACAAGCAAGAGTTACGTTAACACGCATATGAACCCTCCTCATCTTTCTTAAAATACGACTTTATTATCATACCATCTTCGTACTTAATTGGGAAGAGTTAATTATCGTAAGATTCGTATCTTTCGCCTGTAATAAAATAATAAATATGTTCAGAAATATTGACAATGTGATCGCCTATACGTTCCAAATATCTTGCTACTAAATGGGCTTGACCTGAAACAAAAGGATCATTATCTATTAAATATGTTGAGTTGACGATTTGTTTGTATAAATCATCAATATCATGATCACGATCAATAATTTCCTTCACAAGCTCTAAATCATCATTTTTTGCCGCATCATTTAAATCTTTTAACATTAATAATGCTAATCTTCCCATCGTTTCTAAGCGCATCACTAAATATTTATCAGTAAATTTAGCTCGCGTTCGAATTTTAGCAATATTGGCGGCGTTATCTGCCATTCTTTCAAATTCAGAGGCAATCTTCAATGTAGACATCATTAAACGTAAGTCTTTAGCCATAGGCTGTTGTTTCGTAATGAGCATTACAACTTTTTCATTTATATCAAACTCTAATCTATTAATTTTTTTATCCTTATTAATAATTTCACGTGCATGTGTAATTTGGCTATCCGTCAGAACACGAATGGATTGATCAATCATTGAATACGTCTGAAGGCCAAGTGTACGAATATCTTTAAATAATTCATTTAACTGACCTTCATATCTTTTTCTAATCACCATAATATTAACCAAAACGCCCTGAAATGTAGTCTTCAGTTTGTTTATCTGAAGGATTAGAAAAAATCTTGTCAGTATCGTCGTATTCATTGACGTAGCCATTTAAAAAGAATGCAGTTTTATCAGACACGCGTGCAGCTTGTTGCATGTTATGCGTAACGATAATAATTGAATAATCTTTCTTCAAATCTTGAACTAGTTCTTCAACACGTAATGTTGATATAGGATCTAAGGCTGATGTAGGCTCATCCATTAAGATAACATCTGGTTCAATTGCAAGACAACGTGCGATACAAACACGCTGTTGTTGGCCCCCAGATAAACCGTATGCATTTTGATTTAAACGATCTTTCAATTCATCCCAAATAGCAGCGCCACGCAGTGATTTTTCTACAATTTCGTCTAAAACTTTTTTATCTTTAATCCCATGGATTCTTGGTCCATAAGTGATGTTATCATAAATGGATTTAGGAAATGGATTAGGTTGTTGAAAAACCATACCTACATTCGTACGTAACTTTTCAACTGGATAATTTTTATCAAAAATATTCTGATCACGGTATAAAATTTTTCCGGATGTTTTCACGCTAGGAACAAGCTCTACCATTCTATTTAATGCTTTTACATATGTTGATTTACCTGATCCTGAAGGTCCAATGATTGCAGTGACATTTTTCTCTAGTATATCTAAATTAACATTTTTTAATGAATGTTGTTCACCATACCATAAATCTAAATTTTGAGTAGAATAAACAACTCGACGTTGATTATTATCTGAATGATTATGATGAGCTTGATCTACGGCAGTAAAAGGTGTGTTTGCGTGTTCATTTACTTTTTTAGTATGTTTTTCTAGTTCTTTTATATTATTCATAAGAAACCCTCTTTTCACTCTCACTACTTAAGTTAATATTTCTTTGAAAATTTGTTGCGAATTAAAACTGCGATAGTATTTAAAATGAGTAAAATTAACAATAATACAATAATTGCGGCTGATGATAAAGCTTGAAAATCTAAACCAGGTTTTCTTGCCCAATCATAAATTTGTAACGGTAATGTTTGGAATGAATCTAAAATACTATTTGGCGTACGTAATAGAATGGTTGGTATACCAATTGCTACTAAAGGTGCTGTTTCACCAATGGCACGTGAAATGGCTAAAATAACACCTGTTACAATACCAGGAATTGCTGCTGGTAATACTACGTTTTTAATGGTTTGCCATTTATTGGCGCCAAGCCCATATGATGCTTCCTTTACTGAATTCGGCACCGCACGTATAGCTTCTTGGCTTGCAACGATAATGACTGGCAATATGAGTAAAGCCAATGTTAATGCAGCAGCAATGACTGAGTTACCTAATTTTAATAAACCTACAAATATCGTTGCACCTAACAATCCATATACAATCGATGGGACAGACGCTAAATTGGAAATGTTAATTTTAACGAACTTTGTAAATGCATTATCTTTAGCATATTCTTCAAGATAAATCGCGCTTCCGACGCCTAAAACTAAAGCGATTGGAATGAGCGTCATCATTAACCATAATGTTCCAATCAATGCCCCTTTAACCCCTGCTGTGCTCGCAGATGAACTTGAAAAATTAGAGAAAAAGTCTGTGGACATTAATGGAAGTCCTTTTCTTAAAATGTCTACAAGCAAGATTGTTAAAACTACTAAACCAATCAATGTACAAATCAAGAACAAAGCTTTAAAAACTTTATTTTTAGTCATTCGGCCAGAGAGTTTTTTCTCTACTGAAGCTTGGTCGATTAAATTCATTTTAATACTCCTCTCTGAAACGTTTCGTAATCCATTGAGAAATAAAGTTCATAATCAATGTAAAGATAAATAGTGTGAAACCAACAGCGTAAATACTGTAATAAAGATCAGAACCATTCGTAGCATCACCTTGTGACACCTGTACGATATACGCAGTCATCGTTTGAATGGAATGTGTTAAATCAAGATCAAATGATGGACTAGAACCTGCTGCTAAAGACACAATCATTGTTTCACCAATGGCACGAGATATTGCTAATACAATAGATGCCATAATACCAGAAGTGGCTGCAGGAATAATCACTTTAAAAATCATTTCAAGCTTGGTTGATCCTAATCCTAACGCCCCTTCACGAATTTTATTAGGTACGGACGACATCGCATCTTCACTCATACTCGCTATCATTGGAATGATCATAACGCCAACAACCAAACCAGGACTAATGGCGTTAAAACTCGATATACTTGGAAAGATTGATCTTAAAATGGGTGTTACAAGTGTTAAGGCAAAAAAACCATAAACTATTGTTGGAATCCCTGCTAGAATTTCAAGAATTGGTTTAATTACTTTTTTAGTGCGTTTAGATGCATATTCACTTAAATATATGGCTGCACCTAAACCAACAGGAACTGCAAAAATCGTAGCTATCGCTGTAATTTTTAACGTACCTAATATGAGTGCCCAAATACCGTACTTTGGATTGGAACTAAAAGGATTCCAATCGGTTTCTAAAAAGAATTTAGACATTGGAACTTTAGTGAAAAATGTGATTGTTTCAGTTAATAATGTCACTACAATACCAATTGTTGTTAAGATAGAAATGGCTGCAATTGCGGCTAAAATAATAGGCATAATTTTATCACTTTTAGATGATCCAACGTTACTTTTATTTTGAATCATTTCACGAACATTATGCTGTGATTTCATACATGTATGCTCCTTTACTTAAAAAAGGGACTTAGAAAATCAAGTCCCTTTCATTCCCTTTAATTCATATCAATGCTTGAACTATTTTTCGCTTTTACCAGTAATTTTTTCTAATTTTGAAAGTTGATCTTTGTAGTCTTTTTCAGGTAATGCTACATAATCAACACCTTTAGCTTCGGCAGCTTTCCCTTTGTTATCTAAAGTGAATTTCATGAACTCTGCGAATGCTTTATTGTCTTTTAATTTTTTATTATTTGCATAGATGAATAACGGACGACTTAATGCGTATGAACCATCTTGAATTGTTTTGGCATCTGGTTCAATTGCTTTTCCATCTTTGCCTTTAATTTTAACGGCTTTTAAGTTATCTTGATTTTCTTTATAGAAGTTATAAGCGAAGAATCCGATACCCTCTTTATTGTCTTGTACCGATTTAACAATAACATCTGTATTTTGGTTTTTCTCTGCTTTGATGTCTTGTTTATTCATTACTTCTTCACTAAAGAAATCATACGTACCGTGTGATTGGTCTGGTGAAAAAGCTTTAATAGGTTTTTTAGGATACTTTGGATTTACATCTGACCAGTTTTTCGCTTGTCCAGAATAGATTTTCTTTAAATCGTCTAAAGAGAGTTCCTTAACAAAATCATTATCTTTATTAACTGCAATTGTTAAACCGTCTTTAGCGATTTCAAATTCTGTATAGTCAATTTTTTTATCTTTCAATTGTTGTTTCTCTTCATCTTTAATTGGACGAGATGCATTAGAGAAATCTGTTTTACCTGCGATAAATTGTTTGAATCCATCACCTGTCCCTGAAGTCACATTTTCAACGGTAGCTTTATTGTATTGTTTAGAAAATTCTTCATTTAACTTTTCAATAATTGGTGCAACTGTTGATGAGCCATTCCCTTTTACAGTACCCTCAACATTTGTATTTTCTCCTTTATTCCCACTATCTCCACCTTGTTGTCCAGCGCCTCCGCAAGCACCTAATAATAATGATGCACCTACGACTGTAGTACCTAATACTTGCCATTTCTTCATTGAAACATCCTCCTAGTAATAGAAATCACTACTTTTAATTACATTCTTAGCATACTAAGTAATTGTTAACCTTCAATAAATTGAATGTAAATTTTGTGTTAATATTAAGAAATTGTGGAGATGTACAATAAATGCAAAAAAACACACATCATTTTGATGTGTGTTTAAAAAAGATTGTTTTAATGTGAATTACATTAACCGAAAAAGTAATTAATAACGTCTCTACCTAAATCGCCACCATTAAGCCATGGTTCAGGAACAGGTTGGTTCGTATAAACAATTGAAAAAGAGAGTTTAGGGTCATTTGCTGGTGCATAACCTACATAGGTAGAGTTAACTCTTGGCTCACCATCTTGAAAAACTTCGGCAGTACCTGTTTTTCCTGCGGTACGTACTTTGGTTTTACTAAAGCTTGCATAACCCGTTCCCTTCTCTTTATTAAACGCCATATCGAACCCTTTTTGAACTTGATGAATTTCCTCAGGTGTATTGTTAATACGATTTAAAACTCGACCCTGGATAGACTTTTTAATAGGACCCAATTCATCATCGCGTGTTGCGTGACGTATTTCCTTAGCGATATGTGGTTGGATTCTCACACCATTATTAGCAATTGTTGAAACATATTGTGATAACTGAATTGGTGAATACGTATCATATTGACCAATTGCTAAGTCTAAATAATTACCAGGATTATCTTTCAAAGGTTCAATTTGTCCTGTAACTTCATTAGGTAAGTCGATACCTGTTTTAACGCCTAATCCTACTTGATTAAGACCTTTTCGTAATTTTTGACCAGGCACTGTAACGTCATTTGGAAGTGCCATATTATTTGAATAATCTAATCCTGCCATTTTCAAGGCAGTTTTAAACATATAGACGTTTGATGAATGCATTAAAGCTTCACTATCTGAAATGCGTATTTGACTATTTTTATTAAAATAAGAACGTTTTGTTCCACCATCTTGGAAATGTAGAGGTTCATCGACCATTTCTTGACCGACTTTAATAGCGTTATTTTGATAACCAGCTAATAAAGTGCCACCTTTCACTGAAGACCCTACAGCATATTGTGTTGTAAATGTACCGATATCAAAATCAGTAAGTTCACCATTTTTATCGATCTTTTTGCCTACCATAGCGAGGATATCGCCATTGCGTGGATCTTGGACAACCATCATAGCACTATCCATATCTTTAGCACCTTCTGACCGTAATTTAGAAATTTGCTTTTCTAAATAGGATTCCGCTTTTTGTTGTAAATTGATATCAATCGTTAGTACTAAATCATCACCACGTGCGCCATCGTTAATCACTTTTGAATCAATCACTTCACCTGACTTGTCAGTCGTATATTGAATTTCTTTTTTCTCACCTCGTAATACATTTTCATATTGTCGTTCGAGGTACGATTTTCCAACACGGTCATTTCTAGAGTATCCTTTAGATAGGTAGTCGTCTGTTAATTCTTTAGGTAAACCTTCTTCAGACGTCGATACTTGTCCTAGAATTCCTCTCAACGTGTTGCCATATGGATATTTACGGTCCCAATCCATTGTTGTATTGATGCCAGGTAAATCTGATAGCTGTTGAGATACTGCGGCATATTCATCGTCTGATACATTATCTTTTTTAACCGTTCTAGGGCTCAAAGTTGTACCCTGAGACATCTCGCGGTATATCGCTAACACTTGCATATCCTTATTAGACAATTGGTTTAAATCTTTATCAGTGAGCTTATTTCTTAAAGATTCATCAAAATCATCTTGAGAAATGTCGCCACTTTCTAGCATGGATTGTTCTTTTTTCATTAAACTTTTAACTTTGTCAGGATATTTTAAAATCCAATAATCTTGCTTATCGCGTTTAGTGATACGATCTGTTTTCATAGTAATAATATTCGCAAGCTTTTTTGCTGTGCTTAAAATTTCTTTTTGACTCGTATTTTTACCTCGAGTATATGTAATTGCTTTTTTAGATGCGTTATCAACAATAACATTGCCATTTCGATCTAAAATTCGGCCGCGCGGTGCAGATTCATTTACTGTAACATTCTCACTTTCACGTATCATTTGATTGAAGTGTGCCCCTTGAGCAATTTGCAAATAACCTAATCTTAGTACGATTAAGACAAATGCTAAAATGATCACAATAAATATGAAATTAATACGAAGATCCATTGTTTGACGCATTTTTTCATCATTAGTTTTTTCTTTTAATCGTTTTAACAACACAACCTACCTCTATTCCGTCATACTACTAAAAATGATATATGAAAATGATGAATTTTGCTAATGTTTTATGAGTAAATATTGACTAAAGACGTTTTACTAATGATACTTTAGAATCTCCTATGACATGTAACCATATTCCATCAACATTTATTTATAAAAAGAAAGGTCGAGACAAAATCACGTCTCGACCTTAAGCATATTTAAAATAATTAATGTGAATATTATAGCCATTCTAAAAATCGAAAGGCCTATTAATTAGTATCATTTATAGATTATTTTGCAGCAGCATAAAATTCGTCAACTTTTTCCCAGTTAACTACATTCCAGAATGTACTAATGTAATCTGGACGTTTGTTTTGATATTTGAGGTAATATGCATGTTCCCAAACATCTAAAGCTAAGATAGGTGCTTTACCTTCTGACAATGGACTATCTTGATTCGCTGTTGTAACGATTTCTAATTGACCATTATTAACTACTAACCAAGCCCAACCTGAACCAAATCTAGCAGCTGCTTTATCAGAGAATTCTTTTTTAAAGGCGTCTAAAGAACCCCATTGTTCTTTAATTTTATCTACTACTTCACCTTTTTCTTCAGCTTCAGGTGATAAGAATTGCCAGAATAGAGAGTGGTTAAAGTGACCGCCACCATTATTACGAACAGCAGTCTTTTTATCTTCTGGTAATTGATCTACGTTAGCAATAAGTTCTTCAATAGATTTATTTTCTAACTCTGTCCCTTTAACTGCATCATTTAATTTTGTTACATAAGTATTATGATGTTTGCTATGGTGAATTTCCATAGTTTCTTTATCAATATGTGGTTCTAATGCGTCATAACCATAAGGTAATTTTGGTAATTCAAAAGCCATAAATAATCATCCTCCTAATTTATGTTCATTTATATTGTAGCAACTAAATGCTCGTAACGACAAAGAATTTGCTTGAATGTATAGTATGATTTTATTTGATTTATTAATATACATACATAAAAATTGTTTATCAATATATAGAATTCAATATAATGGAAACCTCATTACATCTATTATATATAT